>DAONII010000120.1:0-5094 GCA_035405085.1 bacterium
CGGATTCGCCTTTGTTCTCGAACTCGGGGTAGAAATAGCCGCGCCCCTGGAGCGCCGCGCGTATGAAATGCTCCGCCTGAAAACGCGGTATTTTCCTCCAGGATGCGGCATCGGGATCTCCGCAGACCAGCTTCTTCTCGTTTGCGTTGAACTTTATTATATCGGGCGAGTCTATCCGGTAGATCCCGCACAGCTCTCTGGTGACCGCACCCGACTGTGTCGGAACCGCAATGAGAATCGCAAGGAGGGCGGCGCATGTGTATCCCGAAGCCTTTTTCATCTCCCGTTCTATCCCCGATTCCCACATCCGCTTCAACGACTTATTTTTTTAAGGATGCCGCTCTACGGGGGAGTTTTCCTTGTAATTTGGCCCCCCCCCTGATATGGTTTGCGCAGTATAAGTACCTATATTTCTAGGGTTTTTATGGATTCCGGCGTGTTCGCGCTCACATCGCTCTTCCTTTTCGCCGCTGCAACCGGGGGTGCCATTGTAGCCCTTTCCGCGGCTGTCGGAAGGCGGCGGCCGCCGCCCGAGAGAAACCTTCCCTACGAGTGCGGCCTCGATCCGGTCGGAAAACCGGGAAACCGCTTCTCCGTAAAATATTTTCTCGTGGCCGTGCTCTTCATAATATTCGACGTCGAGATAGTCTTCCTCTATCCGTGGGCGCTGGCATTCAGGGAACTCGCGTTCGGGGGGCATGGGGTATTTTTGATCGCGGAGCTCATCGCGTTCGCCTTCATATTGTCTGTGGCGCTCGCCTATGCATGGGGCCGCGGCGCATTGGAGTGGGAGAGATGAATTCCGCGAAGAACTCACAGGGCGGATTCATCGCCACCAGGATAGAGGACCTGCTCAACTGGTCTCGAAAAAACAGCCTGTGGCCTATGCCGTTCGGGACTGCCTGTTGCGCGATAGAGTTCATGGCGGCGGTCTCCTCCCGCTATGATATATCGAGGTTCGGCGCCGAGATAGTTCGCTTCTCCCCTAGGCAGGCGGATCTGCTCCTCGTGATGGGTACGGTCAGCTACAAGCAGGCCCCGATACTCAAGAGGATCTACGATCAGATGCCGTGCCCGAAGTGGGTCGTCGCTTACGGGGCTTGTGCGGCCTCAGGCGGGTTCTACGACAACTACCACACCATTCAGGGCATAGACCGGATCGTGCCGGTGGATGTCTACGTTCCCGGCTGTCCGCCTAGGCCGGAGCAGCTCTTCGAAGCGATTCTAAAGATCCAGGATGGGACATTGTCGAGGGAAGGCGGTTCGGGGTGCAGGGCGGAGAACGGGTGATTATTCCGCCTGGCTGGAGGAGGGGCATCGGATGAGAAACTTCGTTTCCTGTGCGGTCACTGCGGTGTTTATTCTTTTCTGCTCGACGGCGGGCGCAGATGCGCTGTCG
Source organism: bacterium (assembly GCA_035405085.1). GTDB lineage: Bacteria > UBA10199 > UBA10199 > 2-02-FULL-44-16 > JAAZCA01 > DAONII01. Next base: position 1,400 of record DAONII010000120.1, read on the forward strand.
GAAGGAAAGGGGATGGTCTCCTCGGGGAACCTGGAGGGGGCGGCTGAGTTCTTCTCCGGCTATGCGGCGAAAAATCCGAAAGACAGGGAAGGCGCCCCGGAGGCGCTGGCGTTGGCCGGCCGCCTCCTCGATTCCCTCTCGGATCCTCTGACCGGGCGCGCCGAGAAGAGCTGTTACTGGGGGAAGGGAAAGGGCTCCCCCGACTGCATGAGGCGATTCGCGGCGGAATACAACTCCCGCTTCGGGGAGGGCTCCTTCGAATACAGGGGCGTGGTCAACATGATAACCTACACCGGGTCGCACTACCGGCGCCTGGCCTCGCAGTATCCCAAGAGCCGTTACGTTCCGGAGGCGGATTTCTATATCCTTCTGCGCGGGCTGGTGGGCCAGCCCGACGAAGTCCTGAAGAGGGTGAAGGCGTTTCTTTCAAAGCACAGAAAAGGGGAGTGGAACAGGAAGGGCACCCTGCTTTTGGCCCGCGTCAACGCGGACATCTGGCGCGTCTACAGGAGACAGGGATGGTTTCTCTCCAACTCGCGGATATCCAAGGAGGACATGATAATCCTCGCGGAGTCCTACAGGCAGGAGGCGATGAAGCTGTACTCGAAGCTCATGCGGGACGCGGAAAGTTTCGAGGGCAAAGCGGCGGCGCGTGAGCACGAGGATCTCCTGAACAACCGCGACGAGGGAATCGTCTACAGCATAGTGAACGATTCCACGCCCGGCACTCTTGCGGCGTGGGGGATAACGGTGCCGGCCTTCGCGCCAACGTCCGTGCCGCAGATAAGGTCGGCGCCGCCTGCTGCGGAGCTGAAGCCGCCCATGCCGCCGCCGCCGGTTCGCGAGGAACAAAAGGTCAAGAGGCCTCCGTCGAGATGGAACTGAACGAGAGCCCCGGCATGGCTTCTTTTGCCGCGGCTCGCTTAACGAGGATCGACTGAATTGGCCAGGGAGTTCATAGACGCTCTGCGTGAGCGGTTCGGCGGCGACGTCGTGGAGACGCACTCGCGGTTCGGCGACGACACCGCTACGGTATCCCGCGCAGCATGGGTGCGGGCGCTGAATTTTTTGAAGGATGAGCTTCGTTTCTCCATGATGGTCGACCTGTGCGGAGTCGATTATCCCGGGCGCGAGGAGCGCTTCGAGGTCGTCGTGCACCTGCGCAGAATGGACGACGGCAGGAGGGCGAGGATAAAGGCGAGGATTCCGGAGTCCGACTCCAGCATAGGCTCCGTGACGGGCGTGTTCCCGGCCGCCGACTGGTTTGAGCGGGAGGCGTTCGACCTCTTCGGCATCCGCTTCGAGAATCATCCGAACCTGAAGCGCTTGCTCACGCACCCCTCCTTCGTCGGCCATCCCCTGCGCAAGGACTATCCCATAGACAGGCGCTGTGCCATACCCGTGCCCGACACCCTGATGGACGAGATGGAGGCGGGCGGCGAGTCAAGAGTGACGAGCAACGAGTCACGGATGTACCTGAACCTTGGGCCCTCCCACCCGGCGATGCACGGCTGCTTCCGCGTCCTAGTGGAGCTGGAGGGGGAGCGCATAAAGAAGGCCGTCCCCGAGATAGGGTACCTGCATCGCTGCTTCGAGAAGGAGGCCGAAAACCACGTTTGGCATGCGGTGGTGCCCTACACCGACAGGCTCAACTACTGCTCTCCGCTCATGAACAACGTAGGTTACTGCATGGCGGTGGAGAAGCTTCTGGATCTGGAGGTCCCCGAGCGCGCGCAGTGGATAAGGATGCTCGTCTGCGAGATCAGCAGGATATGCGATCACCTCGTCGCAAACGGAGCGAACCTGGTCGACGTCGGCGCGCTCACGAACTTCTGGTACCTGTTCAACGTGCGCGAGATGTTCACCGACTGGATCGAGGCGCTGTGCGGGGCGAGGCTCACAACCGCGTACGGGAGGATAGGAGGGGTGGCAAGGGAGCTTCCCCAGGGAACCGCCGAGTCGCTCAGGTCGTGCATAAAGGAGCTCCGCCGCGCGATACGCCAAGTGGAGTGGATGACGAAGAGAAACCGCATACTCATCGAAAGGACGCAGGGGGTGGGCGCCATAAGCGAGGCGGACGCGATAGGATACGGCTTCACCGGGCCGTGTCTGCGCGCTACCGGCTGCGAATACGACGTCAGGAAGGAACACCCCTATCTGCGCTACGACCTCCTCGATTGGGACGTGCCGGTGGGACACCGCGGTGACACGTACGACCGCATATTCGTGCGCTTCGAGGAGATGAAGCAGTCGGCGAGGATGGTGGAACAGATACTCGAGAGGATTCCGCCCGGGCCGGTTATGGCCGACAGGCCCGATACCTGTCTCCCCGCCCAGCACGAGGTCTACGGATCGATCGAGGGCATGATAAGGCACTTCAAGATTTTGACGGACGGGATCAGGGTGCCTGCAGGCGAGGCATACTCGTACACGGAGGCGGCGAACGGGGAGCTTGGCTTCTACGCAGTCTCCGACGGCGGATCCAAGCCGTGGAGGATAAAGGTCAGGCCGCCGTGCTTCGCCGTCTATCAGGCATACCCGAAGCTGATAGAGGACCACATGGTGGCGGACGCGGTGGCGGTCATCGGGAGCCTTAACATAATCGCGGGGGAGCTCGACAGGTGATGAAGCGGTTCGCCTTCACATCCGAACGGAAAAGGAAGGCCGAGGATCTTTTGGTCCTGTATCCGGAAAAGCGCTCGGCGCTTTTGCCTCTCCTGTGGCTCGTACAGGAGCAGGAGGGATGGATCGTGCCGGAATCCATCGCCGAGGTCGCCTCGCTCGCGGGGGTGTCAAAGGCCGAGGTCCAGGAGGTCGCGAGCTTCTATGCTCTTTTCAACCGCATGCCGATAGGGCGCCATCACATACAGGTGTGCACCGGGGTGTGCTGCAGGCTTTGCGGGGCCGACGAGGTGCTGGGACATCTGAAGAAAAAGCTCGGCATAGATGTGGGCGAGACCACCGCCGACGGCAGGTTCACGCTCTCGACGGTCGGGTGCCTTGGTTCGTGCGGAACCTCGCCGGCCATGAGAATCGGCGACGAATACTTCGAGGCGCTCGACGAGGGCAAACTAAACGGTCTGCTCGCGTCTTTTAAATAGGGCGATATTGTTTGGGGATGCGCCGACCGTTTCCGACGCAGGGTGAATTTGTAACGTTCGAAGCACGAATATTCGAATGTTCGATACAAGCACGAATGAGCAAATGACCAAATGTTCAAAAAAAGGCTGTGCGGCATTATTTTAAATTTGAACATTCGAACATTTGAACCTTGTTTCGAATATTCGAACATTAGAGCTTCGAGCATTAAAAGAGAATTGCGAACATGGAGAAGGTTATAACAAGGCATTTTCACGTCTCCAACATGCACGAGCTGCGCGTTGCCTCGCAGCACGGGGCGTACCTCTCCTTTCCGAAGCTATTCAGGATGAAGCCCGCCGAGGTAGTGGAGCTGGTGCGCGCATCCGGACTTCGCGGGCGCGGCGGAGCAGGCTTTCCGGTAGGCGCGAAGTGGGGCTTCGTGCCGGGCGGAGGAGGGGGGCCGGTATACCTCCTCGTCAACGCGGACGAGAGCGAGCCGGGCACGTTCAAGGACAGGGCGATACTGGAGCGGGACCCGCACCTGCTAATAGAGGGTATAGTCGTCGCCGCGTACGCGACGGGTGCGAAGCGCGCCTTCGTCTATTTCCGCGGGG
>DAONII010000121.1:0-5054 GCA_035405085.1 bacterium
TTCGCCCATCACTACGACCGGAGCGAATACGCGGCTCTGGACGATGCCGATCTTGCCTCGGCGCACCTTAACGGACGGCCCCTTCCCCAGGCCGTGCAGCTCCACGCCGATGAACGCCATGCGGTGTTCATCTTCCCCCATGTCTATCAGGATTCCGTTCTCCGGCGATGCGGCGCGCAGGATCACCTTCGGTTCGTGCTCCAGGTCTGCGGCCATAGAGCCAAGGCCGGAACCGGCGAAGCCCGGCATCACCGGGCAATCGATAGACACGAAGTCTGTCGGATCTGGCCGGGTGTAGCTGCGCGCGCGTGAGGATCGTATGGTTATCGGCCGATCTATCGTCCGGGTTATAGTGTGCTCGCCGGGCGATACGATGAGCTCCGGATCGCTTTGCGACGAAACTTTGGAGATCGCTTCATCGATCGAGGCATTGCATGTCCCGTCTGGGGTCATGACCGGCATGTAGGCGGGACATTCGAAGTCTGAATCCGTATTTGACGACTGGCAGGAAGAGAAGCCCAGGAGCAATGCAGTCAGGCAGGAAGCCAAAGCGGAAAGCTTGAAAACAGACGGGGTAGATGATCCCATGGACATAAGCGATCCCTTAACGGAAATATGAGAACCATCTTTGATGATATAATACACCGATTTACAGGCGATTCAAAGGGCATGTTTTTCCTTGCGGTGTCGCAGGATTAGAAGCGCGGTGCTCTAAAATTGGCTTCGCTGGAGGTTGAGAGATATGTATAGCTTTGATTTTCGGCCTGCTGCGCCGGTTTCTTGCGTTTTTTCTATTTCGGTTCAGGCCTCAGGCCTGCCTCCTTGGCGTTTGCGTCCCCGTCTAGATCTTCTTCGCTGCGCCTCAGCGCGCTTTCAATCTTATGCAGGATGCTCGTCAGCACACCATCGCTCGCCTCCGCCTTCGGCTCCTTCGGCTGGGAGCGTCCCAGGACCCTCTGGAAGTCGCCCTTCATCTTCACGAAGTCATCCTCGAACCCGCCCATGTCCGCTATGTTTTCCGCGAGCGTCAGGTAAGCCCGCGCCGCCTTCATGTCGCCCTCGATCGCCTTCTCCATAGCGGATACGTAGTGCATGTTGCACAGCGCGTGCCTTGCGTTCTGCGCCTCCGTCACGACCCGTTCGGTTGGAACGCCTATCACCCCTGCTATTACGGCTGCGGTGTCGAGCGCCCTCTCCACGTCTATGAAGGAGCTCCCGGCGAGGGCTTCGACCGAGGTGAGGCCTTCGTATTCCTCCTTCAGCACGCCCTTGAAATCCTCCTCGAAATCACCCATGTCGGCAAAGGAGAGCGCTTCGTTCAAGAGCCTGCGCGTCTCGTCCAGGTTTCCGTCACTGGATTGCCCGAGCGCCGATATCAGGCGCTGGTTCGCCAGCTCCCATCGGGCGCGCAAGGCGTCTTTTTCCACCTTCTCAATTGAAATCCCCGCCTTCGCGGCTATTTCCTTTGCCCTGCCCAGCTCCCCCTCCGCGTCGTTTCTGCCCTCGTCGTAGTAAGGGAAATGGCAGAGGTGGGAGAGCGAGGTCAGCAGGTCGTATTCCTTTTTGTGGGGGGACTCGCCGCACAGCCTTCGGATATCCGCTTCAAGATCTTCGTCGAAAGCGATCTTCGCTTCAGCGGCCGCCTTTCTTGCCGCGACCAGTTTCATTTCGACATCATGCGCGGCCGAGAGGTTTGTGCCTCCGGCTGTTATCTTTGCCTCGCGCATGTTGTTGACGTAGCTCGCCAGCGCCTTCAGCGGCGCGTTGTACGGCGGGAATTCCTTTATGCCCATCGCGCCAAGCCTCTCTCTCACCGCATCGCCGCCGTCGCCGTATTCGCGCCCGGCTTCACCTTCGATATCCTCTTCGGTTATTCCGATCCTGTCGCATGCGTTGAACAGTCCGTCGCCGTCGTCCCTTATGACGACCTCGCCGAGCTCGCCTTTCAGCTCGTAGTCGACCGTCTTGCGCACTAAGTCGTCGAGCGTCGTGGACGATGCGCACGCATCTGGGTGCTTTATCCTCTCTCCGGCGCAGATCATACCCGCCTCCGTCTCGCACTTCTCCCCGGCCCGGACGGAAGCCCTGCGGCCTCCTCCCATATAGTTATCGGCTGCCATCCATGCGCAAGTTGCGCCCAAAGAAAAGATCCCCTCAAAGGGGCTTCAGGAGAGCTCAAGCGGGTGTTTTGGCGGAAAAAAACCCTACGTCCGGTGCGCCGGGCAAAAAGGTTTCTTCATCCGGCCCGTGCGGGGGAGCTGCGGGAGCGTGAGCTTTTGCTCAAGCAAGGCCCAGCTCTTTCGTGGCCATCTCCTTCAGAACGAACTTCTTTATCTTTCCGGAGGCGGTCATCGGGAAGGTCTCGACGAACTTTATGTGTCTGGGCACCTTGTAGTAGGCGATCTTGTCCTTGCAGAAGGAGGCGATCTCCTCGGGGGTTGCGCTCTGGCCGCGCCGCAAAACGATCCACGCCGCAACCTCCTCGCCGAACTTCCGGCTCGGCACGCCGAAGACAGCCGCGGACTCGACTTTAGGGTTCGTGTATAGGAATTCCTCTATCTCGCGCGGGTAGACGTTCTCGCCGCCCCTGATGATCATGTCCTTTATCCGGCCGGTGATCCGCACGTAGCCGTTCTCGTCCATCATACCCATGTCGCCGGAGTGCAGCCACCCCTCACGGTCTATCGCCTCGGCGGTCTCCTTCGGGCGCTTGTAGTACCCCTTCATCACCTGATAGCCGCGCGAGCATATCTCGCCCTGAGTCCCTATCGCCACCGTGTTTCCGTCCAGGTCGCAGATTCGCACCTCGACGTGCGGGGAGGGCGCACCGACCGTTTCGATGCGCAGGTTCACCGGGTCGTCTATCTTCGTCTGGTTCGTCACCGGCGAGCACTCGGTCAGCCCGTAGCAGATCGTGATGTCCCTCATGTTCATCTTCTCGCGCACCTGCCTCATGAGCTCCACCGGGCAAGGGGCCCCGGCCATTATGCCGGTGCGAAGGGTATTCATGCTGTAGGATCCGAAGTCGGGGTGTGCGAGCTCGGCGACGAACATCGTCGGCACGCCGTTTAAGGCCGTGCACTTCTCGCGGTCAATCGCCTTTAGCGTCGCGGTTGCGTCGAAGTGCTCCGAGGGCAAAACCATCGTGGCGCCGTGGGTCACGCAGGCCAGGTTCGAGAGCACCATGCCGAAGCAGTGGAAGAACGGCACCGGTATGCAGAGCCGGTCCTTTTCCGTGAAGCGCAGGTTCTCGCCGACGAAGAAGCCGTTGTTGATGATGTTGTGATGCGTGAGGCAGACCCCCTTCGGGAAGCCGGTGGTGCCCGAGGTGTACTGCATGTTTATCACGTCGTGAACGTCGAGCGTCGATTCCGCTGCGTCGAGTTCCGAGTCCGGAACGTCGTCGCCGAGCTTTATGAAGTTTTCCCACAGCAGCGTGCCCGGCTGCTCTTCGCTTCCGATGAATACTACGTTCTTCAGGAGCGGCAGCGCCTTCGAACTCAAGGCGCCGGGCGCCTGGGTTTTAGCCTCCGGGCAGATGTTGTAGAACATCGAGAGGTAGTCGGACGACTTGAATTCCTTGATCAGCACAAGGGCCCTGCTGTCGGAGTCCTTGAGCAGGTATTCGAACTCGTGCTGCTTGAAGGCGGGATTCACCGTCACGAGCGTGGCGCCGATCATCGGCAGGGAGAACTGGCAGAAGACCCACTCGGGGTTGTTCGTCGAAAGGATCGCGACGCTGTCGCCCCTCTTCACACCCAGCTTCATGAAGGCCTTCGCGGCTCGCCTGCATTCGGCGTGGAACTGCCGGTACGTGTAGCGCCTCCCCTGCGGCAGGTAAACGAGCGCCTCGTTTTCCGGAAACGCCTCGGAGATTCGCCGGAGCATCCTGCCGGTCGTCTCCTCTATTAGCGGGGTGTCGCATTCGGTTCTGGCGATGCTCATCGTTATTTTGGCGTTCATCGTCGTCTCCTTTTTTTGAAACGGCACCCGGATCTCCTATTGTAAATTGTGGAATTATGGAAGCGAAATGTTGAGGCCGCGGGAGGTGCCCTCCGGCGGGCCGTCACGGATTTCCCGCGTTTCCAATTGTCATAGCAGGAGAGCGGTAGTATCAACCCGAACATGCCCATATTCGACGACGAAGGAAGAAAGATATACTACGAGGTGGCCGGCTCCGGTTCCGCGCTTCTCCTCATAAACGGGATCGCCGGCGACACCAGGCAGTGGGCGCCGCTTGTCGGCGAGCTACAGAACTCCTTTCAGACGATAATCTACGACATGCGCTGTTCGGGAAAAAGCTCAAAGCCCGACGAGCCGTTCGGCATAAGTGACCTCGCGGGCGAGGCGCACCGTCTCCTTCGCCACCTTGGGCACAAATCCTCGTGCGTGCTGGGGTTCTCTATGGGCGGGATGGTCGCGATGAGCCTCGCCTGCAGGTATCCGGAAAGCGTGGGAAAGCTCTTCCTCGTCGCGACCGCGCCTTCGGCGAGCCGGCCGCATCCGCTTTCGAGCCGGATACTCAAGATGTTTAGGCGCACGGACGTCTCTTCGTCGCTTTTCACCGAGGTATACGAGTCGATCTTCGGGCCGGAGTACAAGAAAAAGGTCTCCGCAAAAGACTTCATCGATTTCCGCACAAGCGACGAAAACCCGCAGCCGGCGTTCGCTTATCTGCGGCAGCTTGAGGCGCTCGAGTCGGGCGATCTCTTCGACGAGGTGGAAAGGATAAAGGCGCCGACCGTCGTAATAACGGGGGAAGAGGACGCCGTCGTGTCGCCCGCCAATTCCGAATGGCTCGCAGGGCGTTTGCCCGGTGCTTCGCTCTTCAAGCTAAAGGGAATCGGCCACATGGTGCCCGCGGAGGCCACAGGTGAGCTGGCCCGCATCCTGATTTCCAACCGCTGATTCTGCTAGGGTGTCAGACGGAGCAAGGGCGCTTCGCCGGCGCCTTGGAATTCCAAGGTCGGAAGAAAAGCGCTCTGTTGACTTATTCAAAGATTTCATATGTTTTCCGGTAAAATGCTGTCAGCTCTTAGGAGGAAACCATGAGG
>DAONII010000122.1:0-5036 GCA_035405085.1 bacterium
CGGAACGAAGATAATCGCCAGCGAGACGACGATACTCGCCGCAGGCCCCTCAATCGAGTCGCGCCGTATCGGCCGCGTTCGTGTGAAGGGGCGCAGCGAGCCGATAGGCATATTCGAGCCGCTCGGCGAAGCAGGCGATTTCGGAAGGCTCGGCGAGGAGAGCTGCCGCGCATTCTCCGACGCGATGGGGCTCTTCGACTCCGCCTCGTTCGAAAAGGCTAAGGCAATCTTCGAGAATCTCTCTTTTGGCTCGGGCGACCCGACCTCCGGGATCTACGCGCAGGTCTGCGAAAGGTATATGCGGGAGCCGCCCGACAACTTCGACGGGGTTATAACCTTCACGACTAAATAGGGGTCCTCCCATGCCCTCCGAGCAGGCGCTAACAGAAGCCGACAGGGAGAAGCGCTCCGTGGCCCTGGTCTCGGTATTCGCAGCGGTCCTGCTCACCGCGCTGAAGCTCGCAGTCGGCTTAGCCACAGGCAGCCTCGGAATCATCGCCGAGGCCGCACACTCCGGCATAGATCTCGTGGCCGCGCTCATGACCTGGCTCGCGGTCAGGATCTCGGGCAAGCCCGCCGACAGCCGCCACACCTACGGCCACGGCAAGGTGGAAAACCTCTCCGCCCTCTTCGAGACCATACTGCTGCTAGTCACCTGCAGCTGGATAGTCTACGAAGCCGCCGATCGGCTGCTCAACGCCTCCGTCGACCTTGAAGTCACGTTCTGGTCCTACGCAGTCATGTTGGTCTCCATCGGCGTGGACATCTCGCGCTCGAGGAAGCTCTCGCGCGCCGCGAAAAAGTTCAACAGCCAGGCCCTCGAGGCGGATGCGCTGCACTTCTCGACCGACGTGTGGAGCTCCGCCGTGGTCATCCTGGGGCTCGCCTGCGTCTCGGCGAGCAAGGCCTTTCCTGAACTCGCGTTCCTGGTGGAGGCCGACGCGATAGCCGCGGTTATGGTCGTGCTGATCGTCGTTACGATAAGCGTGAGGCTCGGGATCAGGACGATACAGGCGCTCATCGACGCCGCACCTCCGGGGATGCGCGAAAAGATAGTCTCGGCGGTCGAGTCGATGCCCGGCGTCATCGATTGCCACCACGTGAGGCTGCGTTATTCCGGCTCGCGCCTCTTCGTCGACATACACGTGCTGGTGGACGGCGACCAGACCCTCCGGGAGGCGCACGAAATCACGGACAGGATAGAGGAATCCATACAGAACTCGGTGCCCGACGCCGACGTCACCGTACACCCGGAGCCGTTCATAAACGACGAGATAACACCGCCCGAGCGCACCCACGCGGATCCGTAGCTCCCAGACGGGGCCGTAAAATTGGATTGCGCCGAGCCGCGCGCGGTGACATATAGACTGCATCGGAAAAAAGGAGGCCAGATGAAGAACTCGATGAGGATTTTCGCGCTCGTCGCAGCGCTCGCGCTCATATCGTCGCCGGCGCTCGCGCAGAGGAGCAGGGGCGGCTCCGGAAAATCGAAGAGCTCCGGCACGATGAACGTTCAGGTCAGGAGCTCTACGGTGCGCGCCACCCCGAACTACCTCGGCGCCTCCGCCGGCACCGTCTCGTACGGCCAGCAGGTGAAGATCGTGGAGGAGCAGGGCAACTGGTACAGGATAGAAAAACCTTCGGGGTGGCTGCCGAAGGCGGACGTCACGAAGAGCAAGGTGGCCGTAGACCCCGACCAGAAGTTCGCAGGCAGGGGCGGCAGCCACGACGAGGTGGCGCTGGCGGGAAAGGGCTTCAACCCTCAGGTCGAGCAGAAATTCAAGGGCGACAACCCGAACCTTCAGAGGGCGTTCTCGGACGTGAACAAGGTCGAGGCGATGAAGGTTCCGGAAGCCGGCATCAAATCTTTCATGAGGGCGGGGAAGCTGACCCCGCGGTAGATCCGACAGCCCGGAGCTTAAGATGAGACAACGGAATCAGGCACAGGGAGGCTCACCCATGAAAAGAATAATTCTGCTGGCTGCCGTCGCGGCCATGGCGCTCGTCCCCTCCTCATCGCGCGCGGTCGACTGGGGCTCGATAGCCGGTTCGGTCGTGCAGGGCACGGTGCAGATGGCGGAGGCGGCGAAGGAGATAACCCCCTCCGAAGAGCACTACATCGGCCGCGCGGTCGCGGCCATGGTCATGGCAAAATACCCGCTGTTCAACAACGCGGGGCTCAACCGCTACCTGAACCAGGTGGGCCTTACCCTCTCCTCGGTCTCCGAACGCCCGAACACCTACGGCGGCTACCACTTCGCCGTGCTCGCCGGCGAGGAGCCGAACGCCTTCGCATGCCCAGGCGGCATCATCCTGGTCAACCGCGGCCTCCTGCGCCAGATACAGAACGAGGACCAGCTCGCCGCGATCCTCGCGCATGAGGTCGCACACGTTGCCCAGCGCCACGGGATCAGCGCGATAAAGAAATCCCGCTGGACGAAGCTGGGCTTCTACGCGGCCGGCGAGGTGGGGAAGCAGTACACGCCCAGTGAAATCGGCGACCTCACCGGGGCGTTTCAGAACGTGGTGACCGACGTCGCGAAGAAGGTCATCGAATCCGGTTACAGCCAGTCCGACGAGAAGAAGGCGGATCAGGCGGCCCTGCGCATAGCTTGGAATGCCGGCTACAACCCGGCCGAGATGCTCGAGTTCGTGAAGTCCCAGGAGGCAAAGGGCATCGGACACGGGCAGGGGCCCTTCGCCTCGCACCCGAAGCCGGAAAAGCGCATAAAGATGATCGAAGGCGATCTCGGCGCATTCGGCCCCGCTGCGACCGAGAAGGTGAGGACCGCCCGTTTCAAGGCGGCCATGGCCGGGCTCAGGTAGATAGCGCTGAAAAAGCAAAGAAAACGGCGCCGCTGGGGCGCCGTTTTCTTTTCACCTTTCATGTTCCTCACTCCTCCTCTATGAACGGCACCGGTTCCTCGGCCGGCGGCGGCTCGACTACGTGGTGTGCGCGGTCGATTCGATCGGTGACGAAACGGTAGATCAGGAGCATGAAAAAAGCGGTGACCCCGATCCCTGCGAAGTAATACCAGATGTAGTGGGCGTTCGCATACGCAGCCTGCATCATTCCGGGCGCGAGAGTCTTCGGGTCGGGGCAGTAGGCGTCGAGCAGATAGCCGGAAAGCACGAAGCCGAAGAGCCACGCGAAGAAGCTCGTCAAAAACGAATAGCCCATGTAGAGGCCGGTCTCCCCCTCCGGGGCCTGTTTCGACGCGTACTCGAGAAACCGCGGGGAAAGAAAGCACTCGGCGAGCCCCTGAAGCGCTATGCCGATTATCATCATTATGGTTATCGGATGCGCCGCTATGCCGCCGACTATGTGTATCGAGGGGCCGAGCCATCGCTCCAGAACCGGGGAGAGGGATATGGCGAGCGCCGAGAACGGTATTATGGCCAGCGATATCGCGATGGAGTTGACCGGCCGCATCCGGCGCACCAGGTGCGTTATCGGCACCACGCACAAAACCACGATGAACGGGTTTATGTTCGCGAGCCACTCGGGGCTGGCATCGGGGCCGATTAGCCTTATCGTGTACTTGGGCATCGTGGCGTAGAGCTGACCCTGGATGGCCCAGAAACCGCCCACTATGATGATGAGCGCCATGAAGCGTATGTTCTGGACGACGCGCCACAGCCCCTTGAGTACGTCGCCTACGCTTCGCTGCACCGCCTGGGCCTCCACGTTCCTGTAGAAGAGCAAAACCACGACGAGCGCGACCGCGGCCATCGAGGCGGCGTAGAAGTTTATGTACTCCAGACCCAGTTCGGTGCGCAGCGGCTTCGCGACCGTCTTTCCCAGAAACGCACCTATGTTCACGATCTGATAGAATATGGAGAACGCGCGTGCGCGGTGGGCGTCGTCCGAGCACTTCGCCACCGTCCCCGATATGACCGGCTTCACTATAGCGCCGCCGACGAGGATCAAGGCGAGCGACAGAAGGGCCATTCCCTTTTGCTGCGATGCCCCGAGCAGAGAATAGCCGAGCGTCAAAAGGGAAAACGCAAGCGCGAGCGCCGCCCGGAAGCCCATCCTGTCAGCCGCCGCACCGGTGAAGGTAGGCAGGAAGTACATCACCGAAGCGAATACCGCCACTATCCAGCCGGTCTCGATGTCGGTGAAGCCCACGCGGTCGGTGAGATAGAGCGCCAGTGCGATGAAGCAGCCGTAATAGGCCGCGCGCTCGAAGAGCTCCACGATGTTGGCGGTCCAGAACGTGCGCGGAAACCTCCAGCCAAGCTTCGCCTCTACCGTTGCCATGCAGCCTCCCGTATGTTACCGGAGCATTATATTCCATGAAGGGCGAACACAAGGGGGAACTATGAGGATACTCGCTATAAACGGCAGCCCTCGCGGGACCGGGGGGGCCACGTGGTGGGTCCTTCAAAAATTTGTCGAGGGAGCCGAAAAAGCCGGCGCCACCGCCGAAGTCGTGCACCTGGCGCAGAAGAATATTCACTGCTGCACCGGCGAGCTCGCGTGCTGGTTCAAGACCCCGGGCGTCTGCATACACAGGGACGCGATGGACGAGATAATCCCCCTGATGAAGGAGGCGGACGCGCTCGTCCTGGCTACCCCGGTCTACGTAGACGGGATGACCGGGCTTCTTAAGAACTGCATAGACCGGATGGTGCCGGTCGCGGACCCGCACTTCGAGATCCGGGACGGCCATCTGCGCCATCCCGGCAAGGGAAGCTCGAATATAAGGAGCGTAGCCCTCGTCTCAACCTGCGGCTTCCACGAGCTCGACAACTTCGATCCCCTCGTCGCGCATGTGAAGGCCATATGCAGAAACCTCGGAGTCGACTACGCGGGCGCGGTGCTGCGCCCCGCCGCCCCCGTCTTTCCCTCCATACCGGCGATCCACCCGCTGCTCTTCAGGATCCGAGCTATAAAGAAGGGGATAGAACGCGCCGGGTCCGAGCTCGCCACCGCAGGAGAGATCTCCGAGGAAACATCCGAAGCGGCCGCGGCCGAGCTCATCTCCAAGGAGAAATACTTCGAAGAGGCGAACAAGTGGTTCGACAAGGAA
>DAONII010000123.1:0-3336 GCA_035405085.1 bacterium
TTCCGTGCATCAGGATGAAGAGCAGCCCGCCGGCGAGGCCGATCTCGTTGCCCACCGAGAGGCCAAGGAAGATGAATCCTATCTGGCTTATGGTGGAGAACGCGATTATGCGCTTGAGGTCGGTGTCGACGAGCGCGGCGCCGCCGGCCACGAGGGCGGATGCGCCGGCTATGACAGGCACCGCCGTATGCCACACCTCGTCTATCGTGAACGTAGCGACGAAGAGGCGAGCGAAGACGTAGACGCCTATTTTCACCAGGACGGCCGCGTGCAGGAGCGCCGTCACCGGCGACGGGGCGACGCCGGCATCGGGGAGCCATGTGTGAAGCGGCAGCGTTGCCGACTTCGAGAGCATGCCCACGAGGATGAGACCGACGGCCAGGTTGGAGACAGGAATGGATGCGGAGGCGGTCTTTATGGCGCCCATGTCGAAGGTGCCGTAATCGTCCGCCACCATGATGAAACCAAGCAGCATCACGAGCGCGCCGAACACAGTCACGAGGAAGGCCTTGTCGGCCTTCCAGACGAACGACTCCTCACGGAAGAAGCCGATCAGCCTCCAGCAGGCGATGGCCGTTATCTCCCAGAAAACGAAAAGCCCGACGAGGTTGCGCGAAAAGACGAGCCCCATCATCGATGCGAGGAAGAGCACCACCATGAAGTAGTACTCGTTCCTGAATTCGTAGTGCGATATGTAGCCGAAAGAGTACAGGACTATGATCGAGCCGATGCCGGATGAGACCAGCGCCATGAATACGGCCAGGTTGTCCGCGTAGAAAAAGTCGATACCGGCCATGGATACCGTCACCTGGTTGCCGGCGAGAGTTGCGGGCAGAAGCAGCGACGAGCAGACAAAGGATGACGAAACGAAAACGAGGGAGAGCGCGTTTCTAGTTCTCTCGGAGAACGCCCCGACAACCGGAAGTACAAAAGCCCCTGCGAAGGGGATTCCGACGAGAAGGATCAATAAATGTTCGTTAGAAATCATGGAGTTGGTTGTTACAGACAGGAGCGGAGCGCTCATAACATACATGCTTGCGGTGTAAAGCAAAAATTGCCGCAGTTAGCGCAAAAGACGGCGGCAAGTTCTTGAAGCAAGTCCTTGATGAGAGAGCGCCTATCGTCTAGGATGCGCGCCGGTCGCCGGATGATTGATCGCGGAGGATTGTGTGCACGAGCTTGGGATCGCTGTAAACATTATAAAGATCGTCGAGGGCGAGCTTGCGAGCCGAGGGATCGATTCGCAGGTGGACAGGGTTACCGTCCGCATCGGCAAGCTGCACGCGGTGATTCCGGCTTCGCTCGAGTTTCACTTCGGCGTGGTTTGCCGAGAGAGCGCCAAACTCAAGCGCGCAAAGCTCCACGTAGAGGAGGTCCCCGTGGTGGTCCGGTGCGGCGCCTGCGACATCGAAGTTAAAATCGAGGAGCCGATCTTCGCCTGCGAGCGCTGCGGCGGCGCGGTAAGCGTGGTGAGCGGAGAGGAGATGATCGTTTCGTCGATATCGACCGGAGGTGGCGAGGATGGAGATTAAGATAGTCAGGGACATAATGGAGGAGAACGACGAGATGGCCGACGAGATCCGCCGCTATCTCGACGGGCGCCGAACGAGCATGATAAACGTAATGAGCGCGCCGGGCTCGGGCAAGACGCTGCTCTTCGAGCGGATAATACCGATGCTGAGAGAGGCCGGAATCCGGGTGGGCATAATAGAGGGCGATATCGCCACCGAGAACGACGCTCAGAGGATAGGTCCGCTTGGTTCGCCCGTGGCCCTGATCACCACTGAGACCTTCGGCGGGAGCTGTCATCTGAGCGCGCCGATGATAAAGGCGGCCCTTAAGGAGCTCTCTTCACACGAGCTCGACCTCGTGCTCGTCGAGAACGTCGGCAATCTGGTCTGCCCGGCTGAGTTCGACATAGGCGCCCGTGCGAGCCTGGTGCTGGTGTCCGTGGTGGAGGGCGAGGACAAGCCGCTCAAATACCCGTCCATGTTCAGGCTGGCTGATATGGTCTGCGTGACGAAATGCGACATCGCGGAGGCGGTCGGCGCCGACGTGGAAAAGCTCAAGGCGAACGTCAAGCAGGTGAATCCCGAGGCGCTGCTTGTCGAAAGCTCAGGCAAAACGGGACGGGGGATGGAAGAGGTGGCGCGCTGGGCTGCGTCGTTGGGCGCCAAGGCTCCATAGTAACCAGGCCCGGTTGCGCGTCTTCTGATTTCGAAAACAAAAAAGGGGGGGGATATGGACGTATTCGTAAAGACTGTCGGAATCCTCGTTGCATGCGCCGTAGCGGTTCTCGCGTACAACCCGGCGATCGCGCGCCGCATCATCGGCTACTTCAGGGAGGGCAAAAGGCTCTATGCCGCGGCCGGCTTCCGGATCCTTCTAGGCGCGCTGTTGATATGGGGCGCTTTCCACTGCAGCATAACCGGCGTCGTCCTGGCGATAGGCATACTCGTCCTCGCCACGGGCGTGGTGGCGTTGGCCATAGGGCTCGCCAGGTTGCAGGCCTTTCTGGATTGGTGGATCACAAAGTCGGATAATGTGCTCAGGCTCACGATGGCCCTAGCGTTCCTAGTCGGCGTCGCGCTCATATATGCGGCCTAGGGTATCTATCGCATGAACACGGGAGGGAGATGCGATGGTTGGGCGGCCATTGTTTCTTTTAAGTCTAGAACTTACGCTCAATAGCTGAAGTTTTAATATAAGCCTACATCAGATATTCCGGATGAGGTTTTTTAAACTTCACCTGCATGAATCGATGAGAAAATCCTTCACCGGTATCAGCGTTCCCTTTTTCGGCCAGACCTTTATCGCATCATCGACGCGCTCTACGTCTATGCATTCCTCGTTTGCGCCTGCGGCGAGCAGCTCCTCCGTAACCGCGGCCCTCTTCCTTATGAGCTTCCTGTAATAGTCCGGATAGAAGGCGATGGAATCGCCCTTCAGTATCGCAGGCTTGTAGATGAGCCCGACGGGCACCGGACGATCTAGGCGCACTACATACGTCTTCTTCCTGTTCCTGTTGTAGCTTTCAAGAAAACTCGGGTCCTTCTTCTCGGAAAACCTGCTCTGCAGGTACCAGGCTACCTCCACAGCGTCCGCGTTGTACATTCGTATGCAGCCGTGCGATACGGCGCGGCCGATCGATTTCTCCTTGTTCGTTCCGTGGAAGAGTATCGCGCTCGACAGGGGCATCTTTACCAGACCCAGAGGATTGGATTTCCCCGGCGGAGTGGGCTTGTCGTCCTTTGCCCAGTCGGATGGGGGAGGGTACCACCATGGGTTCCACTCTATCCTCTTTATCGAAGATTCCTGTGCCGGCGTGGGATAGAC
>DAONII010000123.1:3436-5004 GCA_035405085.1 bacterium
GCGGGGATTTATATGAAAAAAATATCAAAAAGTTGGTTTAAGCGTTAAAAAATGGCCTCTGTGGCAGTTTTTGCTTGAAAGTGGCACACCCTCATTATATAGACCGCCGCCTATGAAAACGACACCTACCTTCATCTTCGATCTCGACGGAACAGTAGTCAACCCGGGTACGGCGATCCCGCGATGCATCAATTTCGCTTTGAAGAAGCAGGGGATCAAGCCGGTTCCCATAGAGCGGCTCAAGCGCTACATCGGCTTCTCGCTCGAGCAGATCTTCGCCGATATAACAAAGCGCAAGGACAAGCGCTTCATAAAGTCCTGCGTCGACTGCTATAGGGAGAGATTCCACAAGGAGGGCATAGCCGAGCACAGGCTCTACCCGGGCATCGTCGGTCTTCTGGAGGCTGCCTCCAGGAGCGGAAACCTGGTGGTGGCTTCCATAAAGCCTACGGTCTCCTGCGACATGGTCCTCGATCACCTTGGCATCAAGCCCTTTTTTACTTCGGTCTACGGAAGCGAGCTGGGGGGAAAGCTGGGCAACAAGCTCGATATCATGAAGCACGTGGTCAAGAAAGAGGGCGTGCGCAAGGGAGTGGTGATCGGCGACCGCGGCATAGACATAGAAGCCGCGAAGAAGTGCTCCTGCGGTTCCATAGGCGTATCCTACGGCTACGGCACGAAGGAGGAACTCTCCGCGGCCGGGGCGGATAAGATCGCCGAGACCGTGGGTGAGCTGCGCCAGTATATACTGGCCAACTAGATGAGCGCGTCATACGAAGACAAGGTGAAGGCTTTGAGGCGGCGCCTCCGGAAGATGGAGGGCGCCGTTGTTGCTTTTTCCGGCGGTGTGGATTCCTCCGTACTGGCTTCCCTGGCATTCGAGGAACTCGGAAACAGAATGGTCGCGGCGACGGCCGTTTCGCCGGGCACGCCCGGGCGGGACCTGGATGCGGCCGCAGAAGTCTGCCGGACGCATGGTATTCCGCACAGCACCGTCGAGACCCGCGAATTCGAGGACGCAGCCTTCCTGTCCAACCCGGAGGATCGCTGTTACATCTGCAAGAAGCTCCTCTACGAAGCGCTCACCGCTCTTGCCGATAGACTCTCCTTCGCCTTCGTCGTGGAGGGTACGAACGCGTCCGATCTAGGGGGACACAGGCCGGGTTACAGGGCGTCGCAGGAAAACCCTCGAGTGGCCACGCCACTAATCGAGGAGGGGTTCACGAAGGAGGAGGTGAGGCGGCTGGCAGCTTCGCTTTGTCTGCAGAGCGCAAATAAGCCAGCCTCCGCGTGTCTCGCCTCCCGCGTCCCCGCGGGCGTTTCGTTTACACCTGAGCTGATGAGGAGGATAGACGCCGCGGAGGAGGTGGTGAGGGAATTCGCAAAGGGGCAGGTGAGGGTAAGGCACCACGGGGAGCTGGCGCGGATCGAGCTCGACGGGAAAGAGCTTTCCGTTGCGCTCGAGCACAGGCTTGAGATCGATCGTCGGCTTCGAGAACTGGGCTGGAAATTCGTATCGCTCGACCTCTTGGGCTACAGGACCGGCGGTGCAAAATGAAAGGTGAAAG
>DAONII010000124.1:0-2067 GCA_035405085.1 bacterium
CTCGTCCTTGAGCTTTATCGACGGTCTTATCGTTATCTCGCTTATCTCCTTGTGCTTTCCGTCGGCGCTGGTGAGAAGGCCCTCCGCGGTCGAAGAGTAGGACTCTATCTCCACGCGCATCTTTTCGGCGACCGCGACCAGCGTCAGGTAGAAGCAGCTCTCCGCTGCGGCCACGAGCATGTGCGGCGCCGACCACGCCTCCGGATGGGCGTCTATCTCGCCGAGCCCGGCCGCGTAGAGGTCGGCGTGCCCGGATAAGACGCACTTGGTCTTGCCCCCGTCATGTCTCATCCCCGTTATTATTTTGACCTCGTCTCCCATAATCTTCCTTTCCCGTCGTGGATTGATGTTTTCTGATCACCGATCATCGATCACGGTTTCTTCTTCTCCTCGTTGTAGAATTTGGGGAGCCTCACCTTCAGGTAGCCGCCCAGCTCGCAGGGGCTCTCCTTGCGCATGACGACGACGCCGCGGTGGAGGTTTGTCGTCCTCTCCTTGAGGTCGATTATCCATACGACAGGGGAGACGCAGGACTGCACCCCTTCGCACTCGACGTTCATCTGCCGCGTCAGGGCCTCGTAGCCCATCAGGACGATTGTGTCATTGTCCTTCCAGAACGCGTCGTCCACCCCCTCGAGGGCGGAGCATTCCAGGATGTTCTTGCCGGCCTTCGTCTTGGAGTCGTAGAGGGCCGCACCGCAGGGGAGTTCTATGTATGGCTGCCAGCCGCCGGGCTCCTTCCTGTAGAGCAGGCGGCCGTACCACGGGTTCAAGATCTTCGAGCCGTCGGGCGACTTTATGTAGAACATACCCTGCGGTCCCCCGGTCATGGACGAATTCAGAGCGGGGAGCGCCTCATCGATTATGCCGGTGGTCCCCAGGTCCTGCATGCTGTTCACCGAGAAGCCGGAGAGGCAGCCCCCCCACCAGGCGGCCCATCGCCGCAGGCGCTTGTCCGAGGAGACCTCCTTCAGGAGGTTCTTCTCTTCATGGACGACCTCCTGCGTGAGATCCACGACCTCGCCGCTCTCGCCCAGACGCTTGAACTTCTTCTTAGACGGGCCCGATTGATGGTAGCCGTTGAAAAAGACCAGGAATACCGCCGCGAAGATGAACAGAAGAACCGGATTCTTAAGGGATGACATGGTCGCCCCCATTCTTAAGGCGTGCGCTTCTCCCCTGCAACAGGCAAATCCACCCCTACATCCTTACTCCGTAGATATCCCCGTACTTCTCATTCAGATAGCAGATGAAATGGCCGGCGTCGAGGGGCCGGCCGGTGGCCTTAACCACGAGTTCCGAGGCCGGGTACCTTCGGCCCTGTGAGTGGATGTTGCTCCGAAGCCATGAGAGTATCGGCTTGAAATCCCCCCGGGCGATCATCTTGTCCACCCCGCTCACATCCCTGCGGATGCGGTGCCACCACTGTGCGGAGTAGAGGTTGCCCAGCGAATATGTCGGGAAATACCCGAAGAGGCCGGATGGCCAGTGTATGTCCTGAAGGACCCCGCTCGCGTCGTCCTCGGGCTCGATGCCCAGGTATTCGCGCATCTTATCGTTCCACAGCGAAGGAAGGCCGGAAACCTCGGCTTCCCCGCTGATGAGCGCCTTCTCGATCTCGTAGCGGAGGACCACGTGGAGGTTGTATGTCACCTCGTCCGCCTCGACGCGGATAGAGGTCGGGCGCACCGCGTTTATCGCCCGGTAGAAGGAGGCCGCCCCGATTCCCCTCAGCTGTCGCGGGAAGAGCTTCTTGAGCTTGGGCATCATCCAGGAGACGAAAGGGAGGGATCTGCCCACGACGTTTTCCCAGAAACGCGACTGCGACTCGTGTATCCCAAGCGATACCGCCTCGGCGAGCGGGGTGCGGGCGTGTTCCCCGGGCAGTCCCAGTTCGTAGAGCGCGTGCCCGGACTCGTGGATCACCCCATAGAGCGACGACGTGAAGAGCTTCTCGTTGTAGCGAGTGGTTATCCTCACGTCGGTCGGCGATATTCCGGAGCAGAAGGGGTGCGCGGACCTGTCGAGGCGCGACGCGGTCGAATCCACGCCCATCGCGGACATCAC
>DAONII010000124.1:2167-4952 GCA_035405085.1 bacterium
GAGGGCCCTGAGTGATTCCCCGAGGGACCTGCTCACGATTTTTTCATGGATGATTCCGGAGAGAGCCTCGGCCTGCTCGGCCCTGGAATCGATTCCGCGCTCCGGCATCATCGTGTCCTCGTCCCAGTGGAGGAGGGCGAAGACCTGCGAGAGCGAGGAGATCTCCTTCATTCTCGCCGCGCACTTTTCGAAAGGGCTCTTCATCTGGGCGGGGTCTTTCCCGGCGAGCGGGGTATCAGGGGCGTGCCTTTATTATGTTTATCTCGACGCGACGGTTCTTCGCGCGGTTCGCCTCGCTGTCGTTGGGCACAATCGGCCTCATCCTGCCGTAGCCCACGGTGCGCATCCTGGAGGCCTCGATCCCCTTTTCGAGGAAATAGTTGTAGACTGCCCTGGCGCGGTCCTCCGAGAGTTTCTGGTTGTACTCGTCGGAGCCTATTATGTCGCAGTGCCCCTCTATCGATACGTCGAGAGTCTTGTCGTCGCTCAGGACAGCCACATCTTTGTCCAAAATGAGCTTTCCCTGCGGCTTTATCGTGGCCTTGTTGAAATCGAAATTTATCCCCTCCAGCACCGTGGTCATTATCACGTGGCCGCACCGCTCGCACATCTTTCGGCAGCCGGACAGCGTCGGTGAGGCGAGCGCTATCGTTACTAGAATTGCTAATGGTATGAAACGCTTCATCTCGGTGACCTCCGTTTTTCGGTTCGGGGGAGAACTGCCACCTATGGAACGGGAAATCAAGCATGATCGGGGCCTGGGAAAGAGGGGCCCCCGTGAGCCCAACCTTTCAGCGTTTTTCCGGGTGGGTGCGGAGTTTCTCCTCCATTATGGAGAGGATCTCCGCGTCGGTGGAGAGCATGCCGCGGGTCGCTATCCGGCCGAGGTTCTCGAGGGATAGAAGGCCGTCGGCCCCCACTATTCCGTCGGTCACGGGTATCCCCATGCCGTCGAGCGCAAGCGATGAGGCACGAAACGCCGCGTCCACGGCCGTCATCGTCTTCAGCGCGCATCCTATCTTCGCGCCGTCGCATATCATCCCGGTCACGTTTCCGACCATGTTGTTTATCGCGAGCCCTATCTCCTTCGGTCCTCCGCCGTCCATCAGGACCAGGCCGGCGGCAAGGCCTATGCCCGCAGCGTTTGAGCAGCCGCAGACGGCGGAGAGCGGCCCCAGGTGGTGCGTGGTTGCCGAGGTGACAAGGCATGCGAGCGCGAGCGACTCCTCGATCCTCGATTCGGGAACGCCGGCGCTTTTCCCGTGGATCGCGGTGGGCACCGAGGCGACGATTCCCTTGTTTCCGCTGCCGGCGAGCGACATGACCGGGAAGTCCTCGCCGCACATCCTGGCGTAGACTCCGGCGCACACGAGCTTCGATATCCTCGTGAGCTCCTCGTCGGATGCGAGATCGACAAACCTCTTCGGCAGGAGCGTGAGGCCGTGTTCAGCTATTCGCGTATTGAGGGCAACCCCCTCCTGCAGCAGCTTCCTGTCGCCCTCATCTATGGACAGAGCCAGGGAGACGAGCTCCGGGATCTTCGTTTCGGCGATCCCCTTGCGGAATTCAGATTTGTCGCTCCCGGAGCGGGCGTCTTTTTCGAAGGTTACCTCGTCGTCCCTTTTCACGCAGACGAAGTTCGTGTGGTCGCCGGCGATGACCGCGAGACCCCTTCCTTTCTCGCGGATCACCTCGCAGGATATCCAGAGCTCCTCCTTCGAGGGGTCGACCTCCACGCTGATCCCTCCGGAGTTTATCAGCTCTCCGGCCTTCTTGATGATCTCGGGAGTCGTCGCCCGAAAGGATTCGAGGCCCATATCGGCGTCGGGAAGGTTTGCCCCTATAGCAACCGCCCAGAGTATTCCGGTTTTGTGGTCGCTGTTCGGTATGCCGACCGCATAGCAGTTCTTGTATATCTTCGGGTCGACGGAGAGGAGGACCCTGGATATCCTTCCGCTGCTCTCCGATGCGGCCCTCGCGGCGGCGAGCGCTATCGATGCCGGTTCGGTGCATCCAAGCGCCGGAACCCATTCCTGTGCGAGGTAATCTGAAAATTTCATAAGTTTCCCCCGTGAAAAGCCGGTTCACATGAGAGGGGACCTTAACGGAGTGGAGGGACGAGGGCAAGCGGTTGAATATGCTTGCCTTCGACGCAGACGAATTGCTAGTGAATGGGTTCTTTTTTTCAAAAACGAACGGAGGATGCCGAATGATGAAAACAGCTCTGGTCTTGTCGTCTCTGGTGTTGCTCTTTTCCGGGACGGCGGCGGCCGCCGTGCCCAAGGGGGATATCATGTACGTGAAGGGTCAGCTGGGAAAATTCGCCCCGGTTAAGATCGAGGCGGACAAAAAGCTGATGGGCAAAAAACAGCGCAAGCTGGTGGACGAGCTCGTGAAAGCCGCTCGCGTGATGGACGAGATCTTCCTGCGCCAGGTCTGGGACGGGAACCTCAAGATGCGCGAGGAGCTAAGAAATGCAGGGAAGGCCGCCTCGCCCCTCGCCCCTCGCCGATTACTTCAATATCATGTTCGGTCCGTTCGACAGGCTCGAGCACAACAAGCCCTTCATAGAAGGCGTGGGGAAAAAGCCCGCCGGGGCGGCCTTCTATCCGAAGGACATGACGAAGGAGGAGTTCGCCTCCTGGATAAAGAGGAACCCGGCCGACAAGGACGCGTTCGAGAGCACCTTCACCGTGATAAGGCGCAATCAGGGAAAGCTCGTGGCGGTGCCCTACTCCAGGGAATACGAGGATCTGCTCGCAAAGGCCGCCGGCCACCTTCGCCG
>DAONII010000125.1:0-4888 GCA_035405085.1 bacterium
CGGCAGCGCCCGCCACGATCCCGGAGCTGATGCAGGAGCGGGTGTCCCTGCCGATGACCCTGCGCACGCGCCGCAACCTGACGAGAGGAAGCCTGGAGGTCATCGATTTCAGCGCGAGGGCCATCAGTTCCGGCCCCGGAGAAATCGCACCGCCCAGAAAGCGGCCGCGGTCGTCGACCGCATCGAACGTGATCGCGCTACCGGCGTCCACTACGACAAGCGCCCTTCCGTATCTTTCGTAAGCGGCGTACGCACCCACTATCCGGTCGGCGCCCACACTGCGGGCGGGATATTTGCCCAGAGCGATTCCGACGTTCGACGGAGAAGCGAACAGGGGCTTAAGCCCGAGTTCGATTCGGCACGCCTCGCGAAACGCCGGATTCAGGGCGGGCACGACGCTCACCGCACAAACGCCCTCGACTTTCGAGCGCATGGGGCACTTTCTCAATGCGCTGCGAAACGAAGCGACGCCCGACAAACCGACGCGTTCCAGGCTCCATTTCGCGAGCTTCCTCTTTCCGCGAAAAAGGGCGAAGGACACCGTGCTGTTGCCTATGTCCGCCGTAAGGACCATGTGAGTTTTTCTGGTTTTTCTCACCCGCTCCCCGATGGCTCCGGTGGATCGAGCGGCAGCTCAACGGCGAAGGTCGAGCCCTTATTCTCCTGGCTCGTCACCGATATCGAGCCGTTGTGGCGCTCCACGATGTGTTTACATATCGAAAGCCCAAGCCCGCTTCCGGCGCGGCGGCGGACCGCGTCGCCGGAACCCTGCCTGAACCTTTCGAATATGTGCTCCATATCGGCCTTCGGTATTCCCGCACCTTCGTCCTTGATCTCGATGCGAACAAAGTCGTTTCCGGACGAAACGCGCATTTCGATTTTTCCTTTTTCAGTGAACTTGACAGCGTTGTCGATCAGGTTGAACAGCACCTGTTTTATCCTCTCCGGATCGCATCTGGACTGAACCTCGTCTGGCGGCAACGACAAGGCGAGCTTGAGCCCCTTTCGCTCCGCCGATGGCAGCATGAGGGTGCAGACCTCCGAAACGAGATGCCTAACATCCACATCTTCGAGCTTTATCGAGAGCCGACCCGACTCCAACCTTGATATGTCGAGAATATTTCCGATGAGGCGGTTCATCCTGTCCACGTTTCTGCGAATTATGTCGAGGGTCGCCCTTTGAGACGCCGTCACCGGCCCGTCCGCGCCTTCTGCGATCAGCCCTACGCCCTCCTTTATCGTAGAAAGCGGGGCCCTGATCTCGTGAGAGACGATCGAGGTGAAGTCCTCCCGCGCCTTCTGAACCCTCACGACCTCGGCGCTCGCTTTCTCCACCCGGCCAAGCATTTCGTTTATGCTCCTGGCCAGGCTCGAGAGCTCCTCTCCCCCGCCCTCCGGTATGCGCAGCGAGAGGTTGGAATCGTTGCCTATGCCGGCTGCTGCGCTTACCAGCCTGCGTATGGGATCCACCACGAACCTTTGAATCGTGATCTGTGTCAGAAGTATGAAGACGAGGCCGGCACCGAGCATGGAAAGGGTTATATATATGACCAGCGATCTGGCCTTCAGAGAGAGGTCGCCGCTCGTCAGAACTCTTACCGCAAGGACTGGCTTGCCGGATATGTCCGTAAGGGTCGTATATGAGGCTAGGGTCTTTTTATCCATGCGTTCCACAACGATGCTTCGACCCGACTGCAGCTCTCTTATAGGACCTTCCCATTCCCCTCCGTATTTCGAATTGTTCAACTGCACCAGTTCAAAGGGCAACTGAAGTATATCCCTGAGGATTTTGAGCTCACCGGCTTTCAGAAAGCGCCCCATTGCGATTAGCCCCCTCGACGGGCCCTTCCCTTCGGTCGTCAATATCGGGTTTATGCCGACGAGCATCAGACCCTCCGAGGTCCTGAGAAGCCCCGAGACAGGCTTCTCCATTCCCTTGAGTATAGGAGATTCAGGCGAAATGCGGCCGACGAACTCCGGCGGCGGGCTCTTTGCGACCTTTTCGTCCAGGTCATAGATGCTGCTGAAAACCGTCCTCCCGCGCCGGTCGACTATGGCTATGAAATTGATCCCGATGTCTTCAAATGTGGGATAGATCAGATCGCCCTTAAAATCCGAATCCTCGCCTGCGACGAATCTGTACGATGCGTCCCAGTTACCCCAATCCGCCGCAAGCCTGGAAAGGTCTATGCACTCGCCCTTTATCGCGCCGGCGGCTCGGCCCGCGTTCTCGCGGGCCCTCTGGAACTCGATCTCCTCAAAGCGCTCCCCCGCGACCCCCGAGATCACGAGATAGAGGATCGCTAGAAAAGCCGCCAGCGGTACGGCTACGATCAGGAAAGCCTTCGTTCTCAAGGACATATGTTTTTTATACCCTCCCGTGACGGCCACTATACTCATGGCGCGGGGCAGGACAACCTGCAAATCGCCGAATTAAATCCGTTTTTCCGTCTCAATAACCCCTTGACTCACAAAGGAAAATCTCCTACAAGCCGCCTCCGCGTCTTCGCGCAACACGCACGCCGAATCGGTCATCCAGGGTTTGGCATACAGACGAAAGGAAGGATCATGTCGCTCAACAGTAAGTACACATGGAACGATTTTCTCAAGGAGCATCCCGAACACCGGGAGAAGAAGCTCAAGCGCACGAGCGCCGAGGGCAAGAAGGCGTTCGAGGCCGCCTACAAGGCATTCGCCAAAAAATACCTCTCGGGCAGCCTGGAGAAGCTCGACAGGGAGATCGCCCGCGCGACCAAGCGCCGCGACTCAGAGAAGGCAAGGCTCGTGGAGCTTCGCAAGGCGAAGAAGACGGTCAAGGCGAAGATCCAGCAGAAGAAGGTTGGCCGCCACGATGCAGCCATCGCCCGTTTCGCCTCGCAGAAGGAAAAGACGAAGGCAAAGCAGAAGAATATCTAGGCCACCGCGGTTTTTAACGGAAGAGGCCCGCCCCTACAGGGCGGGCCTTTTTTATGCGTGTCAAAGGGATCCCGAAGTCAGGCTTCTATCGCAAGCTCAGCGATATGGGTGATCTTCGCATTTATCCTTCTTATGTTCGCGAGTATGTCGAGATGTATGGAGCTCGTATCGAAGGACTCCTGCAGCCCCTGATGGAGACGGGTTATGTGCGCCTGCCGAAGGTGCTGCTCGACCTCCTCCATGTGCAGCTCGTGTCTCTCGATCTTCACCGCAATATCCTCGGACGGGGAGGTGAGCAGCGAGAGCATGAGGTTGAAGTTCTCCATCACCATCGCCTGAAAATGCCTCAGGTCCCGCCATCCCTCGTCGGAGAATATTCGGTGCCACTTCGCCTTCTTTATCGCGAGATGGGTCATCTCCCGGGAGACTATGTCGCCGATCTCCTCTAGATCCGAAGCGATGCCCAAAAGCGCCATCTGCGTGCGGACCTGCGCCTGAGACATGCGCTCCATCGAGACCTCGGCGAGGTAGAAGCGCACCGCCTTCTCGAGCGTGTCTATCTTGTCGTCCTCGTCCTCTATCCTGCCGGTCTCCTCGAGATAGTCCTCCCCGCGGCTGAACATCCTGAGACACTCGGAGAACAGGCGCTGAGCTATCATCCCTATGCGCATGATCTCCCGCTTCGCCTGCGCGAAGGCGAGAGACGGCGTATCCAGAGACGATTTGTCCAGATATTTAGGACCGAACTTCTTCTCCGTCGGCGGAGGGGACGGGAGTATGATCTTGACGAGAGCGACGAGGGGCCCGAGCAGCGGCAGAAAGACGACCGCGAGGCCCACGTTGAAGAGGATGTGCGATATGGCTATCTTCGCAGCTACTCCGGTGTCGTATCCCGGCCAAAAGGCCGCCACCAGGCGGTCTATCTCTCCTATCCAAACCGCGACCTTAGGTATGAACGGAAAGACAATCAAAACCCCTATTACCTTGGAGAGGGTGTGCGCCAAAGCCACCCTCCTGCCCTCCGTTCCGGAACCGATTCCGGCCAGGACCGCGGTAACGCACGAACCTATGTTCGCGCCCAGCACTATCGGCAGCGCTGCCTCAAGGGTTATCGCGCCCGCGAACGCCAGCGCTATTGCTATGCCTATCGTCCCCGCCGAATGAATTGCGCCTGAGACGACCGAGGCCAAAACGAGCGTGGCAAACGGATGCCCGGCCAGGAACGCGAAGGCCTTCATCGCCATTTCGCTGTGTTTGAGCGGTTCGGCCGAAACCGTCATCATGTGCATGCCATAGAATATGAGCCCGAAGCCCAGCACTATCGAGCCGATATCCCGCGTGCGCCGCTTCGCACACCAGATCTCCATGAAGAAGCCGACGGCCACGACGAGAAGTGCGTATTCGGTTATCTTCTTCACCGAAAGGAGCACCACGACGAATGTCGTGCCTATGTCGGCTCCGAGCAAAACGGCCGTGGCCTGGGCAAGCGTGAGCAGCCCGGTCTCACAGAAGGAGACGAGCATCGCGGAAGTTGCGCCCGAGCTTTGAAGGATGAGGGTGACGAACGCGCCGAATGAAAACGCGGACAACCGGTTGCCGGCCAGCTTCCCCATCGCCGCGCGCAACCTGTCGCCCGCTACGACCTCCAGCCCTCTCCTGGCGCTCCTGAGCCCGAAGAAAAAGAAGGCGAAGCCGCCTATCAGAACCGACCAGCTGAAATCATCCATATCGGCGGAATTATACCGATGAGATGCCGTTTGTCGAGTAAGCTTCCGGCCCTACCGGCCCCGCCTGCAATGTCAAATCTCCGATGAGCTCAGGGCAGCAGGGCCTCGACAAATTCAGCTGCGTCGAACGGCCTCAAGTCGTTCAGGCCCTCGCCTATGCCTACGTAGGATACCGGTATGCCCAGCTCACCGGCCACGGCGAGGACGACGCCCCCTCTGGCGGTTCCATCGAGTTTGGCTACGAC
>DAONII010000126.1:0-4834 GCA_035405085.1 bacterium
GGCATCAAGCGGGTATTGGCGGTGGGCAAGGAGGCGAAGGAGATGCTTGGGCGCACCGCCGGAACGATAGAGGCGATACGCCCGATGAAGGACGGGGTCATAGCCGACTTCGAAGTAACCGAGGCGATGCTTCGCTATTTCATACGGAAGGCGCACAACCGCAAGACGCTGATAAGGCCTCGAATCATAGTCTGCATACCGTTCGGGGTGACCGAGGTTGAAAAGAGAGCGGTCCGCGAATCTGCGGAGTCCGCCGGCGCTCGCGAGGTCTACCTCATAGAGGAGCCGATGGCGGCCGCAATAGGAGCCGGGCTGCCGATAACCGAGCCCTCCGGCAACATGGTGGTCGACATAGGCGGCGGAACAACGGAGGTAGCGGTCATTTCTCTGGCCGGCATAGTCTTCTCAAAGTCGATAAGGATCGCCGGCGACAAGATGGACGAGGCGATAATCCACTACATCAAGCGCAAGTACAACATGCTCATAGGCGAGCGGACGGCGGAGACCGTGAAGATAGCGATAGGCACCGCCTATCCCGACGGCGAGGTCCGCACCATGGAGATCAAGGGCAGGGACCTCGTAGCCGGGGTCCCGAAGACGCTCGAGGTCAACTCGGAGGAGGTTCGCGAGGCGATAGTCGAGCCGGTCAACGCCATAGTGGAGGCCGTGAAGGTCACCCTCGAGCGTACGCCGCCAGAGCTCTCCGCCGATATCGTCGACCGCGGCATCGTGCTCACGGGCGGCGGGGCGCTGCTCCGCAACCTCGACGTTTTACTCCGCGAGGAAACGGGGCTGCCGGTTTTGGTTGCCGACGATCCCCTGTCCTGCGTGGTGCTGGGCTCCGGCAAGGCCCTGGAACGGCTCGATGTCTTCCGCGGCATAACGGTCACCTGAGCCGCAAGCCTGGAGGTCAACGGTGAACCGTTTTCCTTTGGGCTTTTACCTTTGAGCTTTGGGCTTTATAATCCTGTTCTCTCTGAGCCGAAGTCATGGCCATCTTCAGCAAAAAGTTTCGACTCCTGCACTTCGTCTTGCCGCTCATACTGGCGCTGCTTTTCTTCACGTTTACCGGCAGCTCCTACAGGCGCATGCCGTGGTACGAGGAGGCCTTCTGGTCGCTCTTGTCCCCGCCCGCGAGGATAGTCACCGGGTTGGGTTCCGGAGTCCGCGGCCTTTGGAACGGCTACGTGGCGCTCGTAGGCGTACAGGAGGAGAACGAATCGCTCAGGAAGAGGGTGGCGGAGCTCGAGGGCGGCCTGATGAGGGCGCAGGAGACGGCGGCGGAAAACAGGAGGCTGCGCGATCTTTTGGCATACAGCGACGCCTTCCCGCAGAGGACCATAGCGGCCACCGTCATCGCGAACGACCCGAGGGCCGAATTCAAGAGCATCACGATCAACAGGGGGGCGCGCGACGGCATTGCACCTCTTATGCCGGTCCTTGGTTCCAAGGGTCTGGTGGGGAAGGTGGGCATGGTGTCCGCGGGCAGTTCGCGCATCATACTCATAACAGATCCGAACAGCGCGGTCGACGTCACCGTCCAGCGTTCCAGGGCGAGGGGGATGGTCGTCGGAAGCGCATGGCACACCGAGCTCAAGGCCGGATACTACCTCACGCGCCTCGAATACCTCAGGAGCGTGAGCGACATACGCGACGGCGACGTGGTGGTCACCTCCGGCCTGGACATGGTATTTCCGCCGGGGGTCCCGGTCGGCAGCGTGACGGACATAAGGCTTTCGCGATACGGGGTCTTTCGCGAGGCCAACGTCGTGCCTTTCGAGGACACCGCCGAACTTCGCGAGGTGCTCGTGCTTTTGTCGATGGCGGAGATTTCATCGAAAAACATCGGGGAGTAGGGCTGCATGAGATTCTTTCTGCTCATGACTTTTTTCGGACTCGTCGCTGTCGTCCTCGAGTGCACGCTCCTCTCGGGCTTTCCCACCGAATCGCTGCGACCGGATCTGGTCGTCGTCGCTGTCGCAGCTCTCGCGTTCTCGTTCGAATGGAGGCAGGCGCTCCCGCTGGTCGTCCTGTACGGGGCGATGATGGACTCCGCCTCAGGCGCCCCGTTCGGGATGTCGGTCTTCTCCTACTCACTCATATACGCCTTTCTGCGCCTCATCATTTCGAAGATCTCTTTTCAGGCAGGGCCGGCGCTGTTGTTCTGGGTCGGCGTGGTGAGTTTGATGGACAAAGCCCTTTGCTCGCTCGTGCTTATAGCCGGGACAGGCAGCTTCTCGGTCGCGAGGATATTTCTGCGGCTCGCCCCGGCACAGGCCCTTCTGGACGCCGTCACGGGTCTCGCCGTCGTTCCGTTCCTCGGATGGTACTGGGACCTCTCGTGGGAAAAGATCACTCGCCCGAAGGGGCTGGTTATGAAATGAACGTGGGAGGTGCAAGGCACGGTCACAGGGCGCGGGGTCCGTCTGTCCTCACACCTTAAACCTTTCGCCTTAAGCCCGAACGGTTTGTCATGCGTTTAACTCAAGAATACACCGCGGATATCGAGCACCGGTTCAAATACGCCACGATCGCGGTCCTCGTGTTGTTCGTAGTCATCGTGGCGAGGCTTTACTCCCTTCAGGTGATCAAGGGCCGCTTCTACAACTTCTTCTCCACCGAAAACAGCATCAAAGCGATAAAGGTTCCCGCTGTCCGCGGAATGATATTCGACAGGCGAGGGCAGGTTCTGGTCGAAAACCGGCCGTCTTTTGCGGTGGTCGTTGTTCCCCAGTACGTCGTCAACCCGGAGAAAATGATCGATTCGCTGCACCGGCTCCTCGGTCTGTCGCGGGAACACATCAGGGAGATATGGGACAAGCGCCGGCTTCAGCCTTTTTACAGGCCGCTCGTAATAAAATCCGAGGTCTCGCAAAACGAAGTCGCCATAATACGTGCAAGAAAGAACCCGTGGAACGACGACGGAGACGAATTCGACCTGCGTGGCGTTGACGTGGAGGTGAGGTACCGGCGAACCTACCCGGAATCCAACATAGCGACTCACGTTCTGGGCTACGTGCGCGAGATTTCCCCGGAGAAACTCAAGGAGCTTCGCAAGACCGCGCCTGGCCGCTATCGAATGGGGGACATGATCGGCGTGCAGGGACTCGAGGAGGTATGGGACCAGCTGCTGCGCGGCGCGGACGGGTACCAGGAGCGCATCGTAAACGCGGTCGGCCGTGAGGTCGACTACGAGGGTATCGCCTCGGAGCTCGAGAACAGGCCTGCGGTCGCTGGCGCCAGCCTCAAGCTGACCATCGACCGCGATCTTCAGGAACTCGCCCGCGACCTGTACGCAGGCCGAAAGGGCGCGGTGGTCGTGCTCGACGTCAAAACCGGAGGTGTGCTGGCCCTGTACAGCGCCCCGTCATATGACCTGAACCGCCTCGCCGGACCCGGGGGCTCGGAATACTGGATAGAGATCGCCTCGGATCCTAAAAAACCCCTTTTCAACCGCGCCATTCAGGGCGGACATCCTCCGGGCTCCACGTACAAGGTGGTAACCGCCATCGCCGCACTCGCGGAGGGTGAGGTGAAACCCGACGAGACGGTCCACTGCGGCGGTGCCCTGCTGTTCGGAGGACGCCCTTACAGGTGCTGGAAACGCGGAGGGCACGGCTCCATAAACGTGCATCGAGCGATAGTCTCTTCGTGCAACGTGTTCTTCTACAACATGGGCATCAGGCTCGGGGTGGACCGACTCGCGAAATACGCGAATATGCTGGGGCTGGGCCGCAAGACCGGGATACCTCTTCCGGGGGAGAGGGCGGGAAACATCCCGACCTCGGCCTGGAAGGAGAGTCGCTTCGGCGTCCCGTGGCAGGGCGGCGAAACCCTATCCATAGCGGTCGGGCAGGGCTACAACGTGGTCACCCCTCTTCAGAACGCGCTGGTCGCGGCACAGATCGCAAACGGAGGGAAACGCCTCGACGTTCACCTGGTGGAGGCGGCATACGACGTGGACGGAAAAGAGGTCTTCAGCTGGAAGCCGCCTAAGAACGAGGACAGGCTGCCCATAGACCCCGAGATCATAGAGGCCGTCAGGAAGGCGATGGTTGGCGTCGTCTCCGAACCGGGCGGAACCGGCCAGAGACAGGCCAGCCGCAAAGTGACTATGGGGGGAAAGACCGGGACGGCACAGGTCGTTCAGCTCGGCAGCGGGGCGGCCTGTCGTGGCGACGCATGTCGCGACCACGCCTGGTTCATCTCATTCGCACCCGCGGACAGGCCGGAAGTAGCCGCGGCGGCGGTCGTCGAACACGGAGGCTTCGGTTCAGCGGCCGCGGCCCCCGTGATCGGTGAGATGTTCGACCGGTGGTGGATGATAGAAAACGGGGAGCCCACATCACCGCCTCCCAGGGTCGTGGACACACCGGTTTCCGAGGAGGAATCCGACTACTGAGGTAACTCACTATGGATCGTCGGCTGACCGAAAACTTCAACTGGCCCCTGTTCGGCGTCACGATGACCCTCGTCGCCATCGGCCTCATAAATATATACAGCGCGGTTTATTTCTGGGGCGAGGGGGGATCGCAGTCGCTCTTCTGGTCCCAGCTAATCTGGACCGGCGTCGGCCTGCTGCTGATGGGCGTGGTCATGCTCGTCGACTACCGCGTATTCTACAGGTTTGCGACTCCGACCTACATAGCCTTCTGCGCGCTTTTGCTTCTGGCTCTCCTCCTTGGGAGGGCGGTTCGCGGCACACAGGGTTGGCTTCACATCGGACCGTTTGCGCTTCAGCCCACGGAATTCGCAAAGATCGCCTACATATTCGTGGCGGCGCGTTTCTTCGCGGACAACCCCAACCCGGATGGCTACGGGCTTTTGGAACTCT
>DAONII010000127.1:0-4743 GCA_035405085.1 bacterium
GGCCTCTCCTCCCTGACCACCTGGTTCAACGCGTTCACGCGATAGCGAACCTTCCCCTCCGAACCCGTTTTCCTCCACACGATGTTCCCGACCGGGTCGTAGCCGAACTCGACCGAGGAACACTCCCGAACGATCCTCTTTAGATATCCGCCGTCTGTCGAATCGGAAGCGGCTCCCCTGACCTTTACGCCGTCCCCGTCGGGATCGAAGGAGGGATAGTACTCGTAGCGTATTATGCCGCCTTTCCCATCATCCTCCTCGACGACCTGGCCAAAGGAATTGAAGCGCCTTCCCCGTTCACCGGGACCCCAAATTATCAGCCGGAAGGATTCGCCGTCGGCGGCCCTTATCTTCACACCCGTCGTAACGCCGGCATCTGGACCTTCGCCGTATACATACTCTTCGCATATACCGGAAGGCAGGCAGTCGGCCTCCTTCCTCCCCAACGAGTCGTAAAGATGACGCGATATGAGCGCATATCTTCCATCTTCGAAGCGCCACCTCCTGATAAGCCTTCCGGCTCCGTCGTGCTCGTAGAGACTGATCGACCCGACCGCGTCTGTCACCCAGGCCCGCGAAGCCACGCCTCCAGCATCCTCATGGTCGCTCCCCGCATAGCTGACCGTCATCCAGGGCCCCTCCCCGTAGCTTTGCGCCTTGACGCGTCCATCGGAATCGAAGCGGTTTTTGAGGTAGGGCCGCCCGGAAGGGTCCATGATCATAGTTATCCTTTGGGCGCCGTCGTGACGGTACGCGGTGGTCTTGCCCGATGGAAATTCGGGCGTCGCCGGAGCCGTCGCCCCTATCAGCTCACTTAAAGCGCCGTATTCGTATGAGAACGTTCGCCCTGCAAAATCCCGCATTCGGCTTATCAATCCGTCCTTTCTGCGCTCGAACGTTATCCTGCGGCCGTAAGTATCGATCGCGTAATCGAGAAGCCCATTCTCTCCATATTCCAGGACGATGCGGTTGCCGTACCCGTCCCGCCTGTGAACGAGCCTGCCCTCGGAGTCGAAAGCGGATACGGATCCGTCCGGTTTTACGAGCTCATGCCCGGACCCGGTCTTCACGAGATCGGCCAGGAGCCCGGGAGGAGAGAGAAACCCGCCCCCGCTTCGCCTGAAGAAATGCTTCAGCCCCCGCGCGTCCACGAGAGTGAAGCCCCCCTCGCGGGGCAAAAGCCTCTCAGCCAACGAATGGGTACAGCGACGTCCCAACTCCCCCGTAAAATCCGATCTGCTCCTGCAGATGCGCGTAAACCTGAAATCGACTCCCCTGCCGGGTATGAGCAGGTCGGTAGCCCGGTAAACGAACTCTCCGTTGTGCAAAAGCACGGGGTCGAGTTCCTCGGATTCGGACGCGCCGGCCGCGGGCACGGCCTCCTCCTCCGATATGTCGGCCGAAGGCGAGAGCTTTGGCCGAGAGGGCCGATCGCTTCTCAACGCAACCGCCCTGTCTTTGAGATCCCTAAACGTGCGCGGAATTCCGTCGAACTTTTCGGGTATCAGGTCGGACGCCGCCTCCCCAGCGCGGGCGAGCCCGCGCCCTATCTCGTCGATCCCCTCTCTGATGGGCCTCAGAAGCTCCCGCTGGACGGACTCGAGCTCCTCCCGAAGCAGCTTGACCGCCTTTGCAATTTCGCTTCTGACCTCCCCTATGGGCTTTTTTACGAGCGCATCGAGCTTGTCCGCGGCCGCCTGTATCTTACGAAACGGCCCCTTGAGTTTTTCCAGCGCGGCTTCGAATGAAGAGGCTGCGCCCACGCTCCTGGCCAGACCGCGCGCGATGCCGGCGATCTGCATCACGCTCAGGTTTATCCAGTCTCGGTTCTCGACCTGCCAGACCATGACGCGGGTCACCTCTATAGCACGCCTCAGTTCATAGGGGTCCACGGTCAGTCCGTTGTAGGCTCGCGCGTAGTGTTTAGCCGCCGAACCCGCGAGTATCGCCGCATATGCCGCAGACGGAAGCTTTATCACCGGTCGGTTGAGCACGGAACCTGACAACTCGCGAAGCTTAGCCCCGGGGAGGTTGCCCTCGACCATGGAGGCGTACCTCTCAAACTCCTCGGGCCCCCTCTCGAGCGCCTCTATAACCTCCGGTGGGAGGCGCCCGGCCAGGGCCTCCTCGATCCGGAATCTAACCGCGGCGGCCGCAGATTCGCCGATAAGCCGCGCAGCGGAGTTCTCGAGGATCCCGGCCACGGTCTGCGGATCGAATGCGCCTTCCATCGAATCGCTTAGGCTCGTGACGTCCAGCGTCCCCCGGGTGTTTGACAGAATCCATCCCCTGACTCGATCGACCGCGGAGTCGTATATCCTCGCGGCCATCCTGTCGGCGATCTCATTTATGCGGGACGAGAATATCTCCGCCGCCCTCCCGGCGATTGCGCCGGCCTCTTCGCCTGCAGAGCCGTTCGAATTTCCGCCGAGTATTTCGCGCGCCACCATGGAGCGAACCTCGGAGACGAGCCTGTTTCTCAATTCAGACGAAACAAGCGACTCGATCTTTGCCCTGAGATCGGCGTTTGAAAGCGCTTCGGCACCCGAGGCCACCCCGTTCGAAGGCGCAGAGGAGAGGACAACCGCAACCGCACGCGCAACCCAGCCTGCGGCCTCGTCGACTACGAGCCTGGATACCATGCCGTTTGCCTTCCCCTCGATGTAGCCCTCTATGCCCTCAAGCTCATTTTTCGATGGGGTTATGCGGTTGGCGGACGCGGAATGTGACGGCGCCGCGAGCGCCCAAATCAGGACGACGGCAAGGAGGAGGACTGATCGCATTCCCGAATGCTAAGCACGAATCGTGCCATCACATGCGCGACAGACCTCGCTGAAAACGAAGGCTTGTTTCATGGATGCCGACGGATGGGTGCACACGGAGTGTGCAGTGCTGCAGCGAATCGCAGCACCCGAATCCTTCGGAGGGCGCACGGCGCGTCGCTCATCTGCATATGAGCGACGGCCTGGCACCGAAAGTGGCGTTGCAGGTCCTGTTCTGCCCGCCGGAGACGAGAACCCGCCTGGTCACCGAACTTCCAGACGGCGGATGCCTGACCGTGACCGAATGGGCCCCCTCTTTCAGACCGAGCCTCGAAACCGGCGTCTCTCGATTCGACGCGGCGCCGGGTATGTCCACCAGCCCCCAGGGCCGCGCGTTTACCGATATCGAGGCGGGCCGACTCGGCTGGAGAGCGATCCTCTTCACGAACGAGGGCCTCGACGGCGATAGCTCGAAATCCTCCGACGCGGTTTGATAGCCGGGCGCATTCAAATCGACCCTGCAGCTCAAGCCCCCCCGTATATCCAGGCCTTCCAAGGCAAACGGAGTTATGATTATCCTCTCCTCGCCGCCTATCACCAGCCTGCCCCCAGCCCTCGTGGGGACGCTGTCGACTACGACGGCTCCTGTCCGCTGCATGGGCCGGGCCTCTTGAAGAACGGGCACATCGATCTTCGGTCTTTTAGGCAAAGGATCGCCCTTGGTCGAAACCGGACCGGCCTTTGAGGCCGGCGCCGTCGACAGAAGAGCAGCGATGGCCGCCGCCCCGGCTATTCGAAGAAGGATCCTCCTCATGCGCCCGGAACCCGATTCCGGGTAGACGCCCATCGGAACGGTCTTGCGACCAAAATCCGTGGAGACAGCGATCGGGGAGACGAAACGCGCCTCACCTGCGCCCGGAAATTTCGACGCGAGAAAAGAAGAGAGATCCCCGGGTGATGCGGGGGAACCCAGTTCTTCAGCACAGCGATGCACATCCCGTCGCATCTCCTCGGCCGACTGGTATCGCATCGACGGTTCCGCTGCGAGCGAGAGCATGAGCGTCGCCCGGAGCTCAGGGGAGAGGCCGGATATATCAGAAGGGGGGCTCTTTGCAGAACGCACTTTTTCCAAAACCTCGAAGTCGCCTCTCCCCTCGAAGATCCTGCGCGCGGTGACGAGCTCGCAGAGTACTATCCCACAGGCATAGATATCGGAGCGGTGATCCGTATCCTCCCCGCGCGCCTGCTCCGGCGACATATACGAAAACTTCCCCTTGAGCTGACCCAGCTGCGTCCTGCGGGACCTGTGCGAGCCCTTCGCTATTCCGAAGTCGGCCACCTTGACCTCGCCGCTCCACGACAGAAGTATGTTCGGCGGAGAGACATCCCGGTGGACTATCCCCATCGGCACACCGGTTTCGTCAACGGACCTATGGGCGAAGTCTAATGCGGAGAGCGTCTGTTCGGCTATATAGAGGGCCAGCTTCGCAGGCAAAGGGGATCTCTCCCTTATCAATTTCGCGAGCAGGCCTGCGCAGTCCATGCCGTCGACGTACTCCATCGCTATGAACGGGGACCCCTCGCAGAAGCCCAGGTCCATAACCTGCACGATCGCCCGGTGCTGGAGGAGAGAGAGCGCCTTCGCCTCGTCGACGAGCATCGCCTCGACCTCGCCGTTGCCTCCCCAGGAAGGAAGCAGCCTCTTCACCGCCACCGTCTTTGAAAAACCGCCCTTGGCGGAGAGAACCGCGCGATAGATCTCGGCGGTCCCGCCGGCGGCTATCCTCTCCACCAGCAGATACCTGCCGAATCTGTACGGAAGGCGCATATCTTAGCAAGGAGCGTGCCATGAAACCCGCGGCATTTTCGCAAATGATACCGAGGGAGCTCGGACGAACATTGCGAAGAGGAGTCCGGGGTTACGTGCAACTGTTCGGATTTCGGTCAATCAAGGGCCAGCTTGATGAGCGTGCGTATGTTA
>DAONII010000128.1:0-4742 GCA_035405085.1 bacterium
CGCGTTGTTCACGAGGTTTAGGAAGACCTGGTCGAGCTCGCCGGAGCGCGCGGGGATCTTCGGCAGTCCCTCGGCGAGCTCCCTTGAGATCTCGATCCCTCTCCCGGTGCAGTCGTGAAGGGCGAGGTCGAGTATGGAGCCGATCGCCTTTGACAAATCCACGGACGCCCTGAACACCCTGCCTCGCCTGGGAAGCATCGAGAGCGTGAGCATGCACTCCACTATGTTGTGCATGTTGTCGAGGGCGGTTCGCACGTGCCTGAGCGCCTCCCTGTGCCCGCCCTCGTTTCCGAGCGAGTCGATCAGACCGTCGACGAGCAAAACCGCCCCCCCGAGGGGGGAGTTGAGCTGGTGCGCGAGCCCCGCGCCCATCCTGCCCATCGCCGAGAGCTTCGCCTGTGCGAACATCTCGGCCCTGGTGCTGTCGAGCTCGTGGGTGCGCTCCTCGACGGTCTTCTCAAGGTCCCTCGAATACGCTATCAGCTCTTCCTCCGCCCGCTTGCGGTCGGTTATGTCTATGGCCATCTCGAAGCGCACGTCCCTCCCGTCGCTCCACTTTACGATGCGGTCGAAGAGCTTGTAATCCCTGTTCAGACGGAGGTTGTGAAACTCCCATACGTGGGCTTTGCCCCCGTTGCTCAAGATTATGCTGTTCGTGCAGAAAGGACACGGAGAGTCGAGCCCCTGAAGGACCTCGTGGCAGATCCTCCCCGTGGGATCGAAGCCGAGGATCTCGCGGAGGAATTTGTTCACGAAGAGGATCTCGTAGGTAGCCGGATCGGCTACATATATGGATTCGTCTATGGTGTCGAATATCGAGAGCAGCTGGCTGCGCTCCCTCTCCAGCTCCCCCTCGGCGACCCTGCGCTCGGTAATGTCTCGGGCAACCGAAAGCACCAACCGACTGCCTTGAAATTCGAAGAGGGAGGTGTGCACATCCACCGGAATTCGCCTTCCATCCCGCGCGACATGCTCGGTCTCAAAGTGCGCAACCCCCTCGTCGAACAGCTTTCGCATGATCGCGGGCAATCGGGATGCCTGCTCGGGAACGTCGATCGCGGCGACATCCATCGAGAGCATCTCATCGCGCGTGTAGCCCAGCAGCCGGCATGCGCCTGAGTTGACGTCGACGAAGCGGCCCGGCAACTCCGGGGAAACCTCGTGAACGAAGACCGCATCCGCGGCGTTTTCAAAGATCAACCGGAAGCGCTCCTCCGCCTCCGCACGCCTGGAGATCGCATCGAACCGTTCCCTGAGCAATGAGACCTCCCGCCTTCGCCACATGAGGATCGTGCCGAAAACGGTGGCGAGGCACATGAACAGAATGATGCCCAGCAACAGCGGGACCGTACCCCAAAGGGGGTCGAAGATCTCGGAATCATCCTTCTTGGCTACGAGGATCCAGCCGGCTTTGCCGACCGGCTCCGCATATGCGGTTGCAAGGGCGCCGCGGTAATCCCTGCCCCTGAAAATACCCTCGGCACCTTTAAACGCCTTCGACTCAATGCTCTCTTCCCCGGAGAGCGGAATTCGGAGCTCCGGCGCCGTGTTCTCCTTTTGGCCGTGCCTGCCTACGGAGACGATCTCGTTTCCTTCTTTTCTCAGGAGGATGATCTCGCCCGAGGTCGATGGCACCGGCCAGCGCTGGAGGATCGGGTAAAGATATCTTGCAGGATCTATCCACACTAAGAAGGCCGCCCTCGGCGCCTCCCCGGGAGAGGCCGCAACGGGCACTGCCATGCCCATGCGGGGCACCCCCTCGATTTGAATCTCCGTCAGGAAAGGTTCGGCAACGCTCAGAGGACCCGTCGATTCAAAGATCTTTCGGGCGGAAAGGGACAGCCCTTCCTCGGCATCGAAGAGAAGAGGCCGGCCGTCTTCCCCGACGAGGAAAACGCCGGCATAATCCGGATAGGAGAGCCTAATAGAGCGAATCCATGACTCGAGCCTTGAAACGAGCGAGGGATCACGTGATCCCGACAGGAACTGGGGGAGATCGACGAGAGCCTCGGGTCCAGACTGGAGCGCCCTGCCGTCGGCTATGCGCTCCTCGAACCACCTGTTTATCTGATCCGTCTTGAGTTGTGCCACCGCCTTGAGCTTTAGCTCGGCCTGTCCGGATAGAAGCGACATGCGCAAATCTAAGCTCCAGATGCCGACGGCGACGACCCCCGCGAACAGAATGATAAAAAAAACGATCAAACCTCTGGGAAAAGCCGACATTCCGGGGACCGATCGTAAATCCTGAGCCATACCCCCCCCTTTTTTGGACGGCCTCTTTCCCGAAAAAGCGGGCAGAGATCACGCCCCGTACTTCGGCTCGCGCCCGAGTTCTGCCAGAAGCGCGTTGACCTCCCGCTTGAGCTCGATGAGGCGACCCTCCCGGCCGACCATGAGTTTCGTCAGGGTGGCGCTCTCCGTCATCTTCTTCTGAAGGGCCTCGTCTGCCTCCACGCTCTCGGTCACGTCGCGGTCGACGCCGCGGTAGCCCAGAAGGGTGCCGTCATTTGAGATCACGGGCTGTCCGTTTGTTGACACCCAGACGACCCTGCCGTCCTTGCAGACGAGCCTGTTCGGC
The DNA here is from genome assembly GCA_035405085.1 of bacterium. Classification (GTDB taxonomy): domain Bacteria; phylum UBA10199; class UBA10199; order 2-02-FULL-44-16; family JAAZCA01; genus DAONII01. The sequence goes on from DAONII010000128.1 coordinate 2,579, forward strand.
AGCTCTTTGAACATGCCCCTGCGCTTTAAGACATCGAAGGCGCTCCTTTTAAACTCCTCGCGCCCATCCTCAGGGTGGAGGTCGTAGAAGTGCATCTTCCCTACGATTTCGTCGGGCTCGTAGCCCAGAAGGGAGGAGCACGCGCGGCTTACATATGTGTAGAGCCCCTCGGAATCGGCCTCCCATATGATCTCGCGTGAGAGCTCGGCCATCTGCGCGAAGCGCTCGCGCGTCTCATGCAGCTCGGAGGTGCGCTCTTCGACCTCGCTTTCCAGCAGTCTCCTCCGAAAACCCAGGCTGCCGACGATCAGCGCTACGACTGCGGTAAAGAGCAGGCCCACCGCCGCGGCGGCGATCCAAAGGCGGACGCCGAACGAGGCCACGAAGGCCGGCCCCGGATGCATGACTATCGCGAAGGCCCTGCCGAACGCGAAGAGCGGAAAGATCGCCGTCATGGGGTCTGCGCCCGAGAGGTCGGGCGGCGCGCCCGCATGGTCATGCCCCTTCGGCCAGCTCGCCACCTCGCTGCACGTGCCATCACCCCCTATGCTCAGAAGATCCACGCCTATAGCAGGGGATGCCCCCCAATGAATCCTGAGGATCCCCTCCATAAGGCCTTCCGGGGATACGGCGGCAGCTACGAAACCAGCCACGCCTTCGCCTTTTAAAACCCCCTGGTCTTCCGCCCGCCTGCGCACCGGGCTGTAGAAGATGAGCCCCTTATCCATTCCGCCCTCTTCGACCAGTATCACGGGCCCGGCAACCGCGGGCAGAAGGGTTCTTTTCGCTCTGTCGAGCGCCTCCCGTCTTATCGGGTCCGAGGCGTGATCGAAACGGGAGAGAAACTTCATCGCGTCCGCCGGCGCGGCCGCCGAGGCCACCAGGGAGCCGTCCGCGGGAGCGGGTATCCACTCGTAGGCGGAGACGAAGAGGTCGTTCATGAAAGGGCCGGCGAGCCTCTCGAACTTAGCGGGCGTCACCTCTTCATTGGCCTCCAGCATGACGGCCATACCCGCGAGCCGATAACGCCTGATCTCCCTTATTTCGTCGCCGATGGCCTGTGCGTACCCCTGGGATATCTGTTCGAAACGCGCCCTGACCGCCTCGATCTCACCCTGGCGCACAACGAGCGAGATCGAGGCGGTCAGCAAGGCGCCCGCGAATAACACCAGCACGACGCCCTCTCGCCAGGACATGACAGCGCATCCGGAGGCGCTTCTCTTCTTTGCCAGATAGCCCCAGGCGGTGAAGAGCAGGGCAACCGCGAGGGCCGCAGCCTGCGGAAAGAGCCGCGCGCGGTCGATTCTTGCTTTCCACTCGCCGGCCGGCATATCGAGCCCCAGGACGGCGAGAACCTTTCCGGTCCGCCCGTCCAGGATCGGGGAGAAGGCGCTTATGAAGACTCCGTATTCATCAGAATACGGGCCGACCAGGGCACCCCGCCCCGTGGCGAACGCATCGGAGAGGCCCGCAGGCGGCCTCTGGTATTCGGTGCCGGGCGGCGAAGCGAAGACGTCGTCCTCCGGCAGGCTCTCCGGACCGAAGATTATTCTGCCGTCGCGCAGCGCCATAGTATAGACGCTGCGCAGGGATGCCGCCTTTGCATAGGAGGAGAGCTGGTGACTGAGCCGCTCGAACTCCGGCGTGAACCTGTCGTCCGAGGACCAGCTAAGCTCCCTTAAGAGATCCGGGTTCACAGCCCGGGCGAGGTTCTGTCCCTGGTTATCCAGGACGTCCCTGATCCTCACCTCAGCGACGCTTGCGCGCCAGCCCCCCAAGGACCAGCCGAAGGCCATCATCAGGGCGACGCCGGCCGGCAAAATGAAACAGCGCGGGGTGAAGCGCCTGCCGTCGGCTCCCCTGGTTAGAGGGCCCGCCCAGAACGCGGCGGCAAAGATAACGAAGCCGGCGACTATCAGAATCGAGGGGTAAAGCGACAGGGCCATCTCTCCTCCCGGCTTTAAACGGAATTTCCTGGGCTAGACGCTGTACCTTGGCGGCTGGCCGAACTTCTTGAGAATCTCGTTTATCTCTCGCTTGAGCTCTATAACGCGCGTCTCCCTTCCCATCATGAAGCGGTTGAGCTGCTCGACCTCCGCCATCTTGGAGCGCAGGATTGCATCGGACCGTTTGCTCTCGGTCACATCCTGTACGAGAACGGCAA
>DAONII010000129.1:0-4725 GCA_035405085.1 bacterium
GGAGGATTCGCGCTGATGGTCGAGGGGGTTTCGCTCGCCGCTATGATCGAGACGCCGGTCGTCGTGGTCGTCTCACAGAGGCCCGGGCCTGCCACCGGCCTTCCCACCCGCACCGAACAGGCTGACCTGGAGTTCGTGCTGTATTCCGGCCACGGCGAATTCCCCCGCGCCATCTTCGCTCCCGCGAGCGTGGAGTCCTGCTTCGATCTCACGCGCCGCGCATTTGAGCTCGCCGAGAAATACCAGGGGCCGGTCTTCATCCTGACCGACCAGTTCCTCGCGGATTCCGACCGCTCGGTGGAGCCCTTCGATGTCGAGAACCTGGCGCCGATCCGTGCCGGGTGCGATGAGTCTGAGGCGGCCGTTCCCTACAGGCGCTTCGCCCTGACCGAAAACGGAATCTCGCCGAGGCTCCTCCCCGGGAAGACCCGCCACCTTGTGGTTGTCGACAGCGACGAACACACCGAGGACGGGCACCTGACCGAGGACCTCGCCGTCAGAAAGCTCATGGTAGAGAAGAGGATGAAGAAGCTCGAAGGGCTTAAGGGTGAGGCCCTGCCCCCGGTTTTCGAAGGGGACTCGGATCCCGACATCCTGCTCGTATCGTGGGGTTCCACATCCGGTGCTGCTGCCGAGGCCGCAAAGAAACTTCGCCTAGAAGGCAATAGGGTGTCGACGCTTGCCTTCGAGCAGCTCTGGCCGCTTGTGCCAAAGCAGTTCATCGGGCATCTTGAGAGCGCAGGTCAGGTCGTGGCGATAGAGGGCAACGCGACCGGCCAGCTCGCGAACCTGATACGCCGGGAGACCGGATTCGAGATAGGCCGAAGGGTGCTTCGCTACGACGGCCTTCCGCTGACGCCGGAATACATTCTGAGGGAGGTGTCGGTCTGAGCTCATCGAAGCCCGACTTTGGGCGGGTACGGATTCCTTGCTGAACGGGATGCTTCGATTGGGCCTCGGCACGGCATTACAGACATGGTCACGCTAAACGATTACGGAAATTACGAAACCGCCTGGTGCCCCGGCTGCGGCAACTTCGCGCTGCTGGATTGCATGAAGAAGGCGCTTGTGGCCTCTGACATATCGCCGCACGAACTCTGCCTCGTCTCCGGCATCGGCCAGGCCGCAAAGGCCCCCCACTATCTCAACGCGAATGTCTTCAACGGCCTTCACGGCAGGGCGCTCCCCGCCGCAACCGGAATCAAACTCGCGAACCCCGAACTCAAGGTCGTGGTCGAGAGCGGCGACGGCTGCTCCTACGGAGAGGGAGGAAACCACTTCATCAACGCGATACGGCGCAACATCGACATCACGCTCGTCGTCCACGACAACCAGGTCTACGGCCTCACGAAGGGGCAGGCGAGTCCGACCTCCGAGGAGGGATTCGTCACGAAGGCGCAGCCCGGCGGAGTGGTCGAGGAGCCGTTCAACCCGGTGGAAGTGGCGGTCGGGCTCAAGGCCGGCTTCGTCGCCCGCTCTTTCACCGGAATGCCGGAACACGTCTCGGAGATGATAACAAGGGCGATCGCACATCCGGGCTTTTCTCTCGTCGACGTACTGCAGCCGTGCGTCACGTTCAACAAGGTCAACACCTTCGCATGGTACAAGAAGCGCTGCCGTCCGCTGCCCGACGGCTACGACCCGAAAGACTGGGAGGCGGCGGCGAAGGCTGCCGGGGAGTGGGGCGACGCCATTCCGGTGGGAGTCATCTACATCGGAAACCGTCCCGCGTTCTGCTCGCGGGTGCAGGCGCTCTCCGCCGGTTCGCCGGTTGAAATCGCGGTGCCGCGCGAAAAGCTGGCCGGGATAATGAATACGTATGCATGATCGGGGAAAGGGAGGTTTTATGAAGGATGATTTGACGCTGCTGGAGGTTATAGGGCTTGCGATCCGAAGCGAGGAGGACGCCGCCGAGTTCTACGGATCGATCTCGAAGGTTATAAACAACGAGCTCGTCCGCGCGAAGTACGAGGCGCTGGCGAAGGAGGAGGTAGGCCACCGCCAGATGCTCGTCGATCTCTACAAGAGGATGTCCGGCGAGAAGGGCGCGCCCCCGCGGATACCGGGTTCTCCGGCCACGGCCGAAGGGGGCAAGCCTCCCTTCGAGGCGGACGCCCTGGAGGACCTTCTGTCGCACGCGATATCCCGCGAGGTCGAGGCGAACGACTTCTATCGCAAGGCCGCCGCGCGGGCTATAGATAACAACAGCCGGCGCACGCTTGAATACCTGGCCGATATCGAGCACGGGCATGAGCTGATGCTTCGCAGCGAGCTCGAGGCATATCTGCGCGACCGCGACTGGTACGCCGAGAAGCCCGACGTTCAGCTAGTGGGTCCGTAGAGGCCAAACCGAATGGACGCTTCCTTCAACGTCGTCACCGGGCAGGCGGAGCTCAACCAGGCGCTCTTTCAGGTCACGCACGGCCTTTACGTTCTCACCGCGGTTCTCGACGGCAGGCCTAACGGCCAGTGCCTCGACGCGATGATGCAGGTTACGAACATGCCGCCGCGCGTGGCGATAGGGGTGGGTAAGCGCACGCTGACGCACGAGATGATCTTCGGCTCCGGCTTCTTCGCCGTGAACGTCATCGACCGCGAGCTTCCGGACTGCTACGACCTCGTGCGCCGCTTCGGCTTCCAGTCCGGCCGCAGGGTGGACAAGTTCGACGGGCTGAGTTTCAGCGAGGGTGAAAACGGATGCCCCCTGTTGCCGAACGCGAAGGCCTTCTTCGAGTGCCGGGTCGTCGCCGATAAGACCGCGGATTTAGGAACGCATTCGCTCTTCGTCGGGCTTGTCGAGCGCGCGGGAACGCGCGAGGCCGGCTCGCCGCTCACATACAACGAATATCGCGCTGCGATGAAAAAGGGGAGGTAGAGATGAACGAGAAATGGGTCTGTGTCGTGTGCGGTTATGTCTACGATCCTGCGGCCGGCGATCCCTCACAGGGCGTCGCTCCGGGTACCGCCTTCGAGGCGCTCCCGGATGACTGGGTCTGCCCGGATTGCGGAGTCGGCAAGGATCAGTTCGAGAAGATGGAGAGCCAGGGGTCCTGATGGATGCGCTGCAGGCTGCGTGCTTCTTCGTAACGGCGCTCGTCTTCGCCGTATACTTTTTGCTGGGCGGTCCGTTTGCCGGCGCCGGCTTCTGGAGCCTCTTGTCGAAAAACGACGATGAGCGTGCCCGGTCGCTTTCGGCTTCTGCGCCGGCCTTCAGCGGAAGCGGGTTTTGGCTGGCCGCCGGCGGCGCAACTCTGTATGCCGCTTTCCCGGGAGCCTTCTTCGTTTTGTGGTCTGCATTTGGGCATATCGCAGTCTTTGCGCTGCTCGCCCTGGTGCTACGGTTTCCGTTGGCTTCCATGCTGCGGAAAAGAACCGCTCAGGGTTTCCGTATGTCCCTCCTCGTTTTGTATGCGGCTGCCTCCGTTGTTCCGCCGCTGATCTTCGGTTTGATGATCGGGAACGTACTCGAGGGTATGCCGACGGATTCCGGCGAAGTCTATTCGGGTTCGTTTGTCGGTCTGTTCAGCCCGTACGCGATTTTGGCCGGCCTCGTCGCCTTCTCACTGACGGCAACTCAGGGGGCTGCCCTTCTCTTCCTGCGCGACGTGGGCGGGGATCCGGAGTGCGCGAGACGAAGGGTGGTGGAGATGGGCGTAGCGTGCGCGATGCTCCTGTTCATCTACTTCGGCGCCATGGCTATCCTCGTGCCGGATCTCTTGAAGAACTATGAGCATAACGTCCTACTCGCGGTTTTTCCAGTGCTTGCCGTGGGCGGTTCGGTTGCCGCGTCTCTTTTTGCTGGCTTTAAACGAAGAAACGCCGCCTTCATCTCAGCGGGCGTTTCGGTTTTCGCATCGGTAGCGTCGGCGGCTGTGGCGGTTTTCCCCAATGCAGTTCCCACATGGGACCCGCAGCACCCGGGTCTCACGCTGGCCTCGGCTTCATCTTCCCAGATGGTTCAGGAAGCGACGATCGCGGCAACGGCAGCCTTCGCGTTGGTATTCGCGGCCTTCCGCATTGCGACGCGAAGTAAAACGCCGGTCGAGAACGGGGGGAAATCATGAAGACCGTGTATTGCGCCGGAAGGAAATACGCTTCGGGAAAGATAATCTGCGTCGGCAAAAACTACGCCGAACACATAAGTGAGATGGGTGGAGGAGACGAGAGGCCCGCGGAGCCGACGATATTTTTGAAACCGAACAGCGCAATAGCCGACGCAGGTGAGGCGGTATTTCTGCCCGTGGAGCTGGGCCTTTTGCATCACGAGGTCGAGCTGTGCTTCGTGGTTTCGAAGGACGGCAAAAAAATACCGCTTAACGAGGCGCCTTCCTTTATAGCGGGCTGGGGCGTGGGAATCGACTTCACGCTCCGCGATATGCAGGCCCGCGCGAAGAAGGCCCAAGGCCCTTGGGCGCTGGCGAAGGGCTTCGACAACTCCGCGGTCTTCGGCGAGTTTGCGCCGGCGGGGGAACTCGCCGATCCGTGCAACCTTTCGATTTCGCTCTCGATAGACGGGAAGGTGCGGCAGCGTGGGAGCACCCGGGACATGATATTTTCGCCCGCGGCGGTCCTCTCCTACGTCTCGCGTTTCATGACCGTGGAGGAGGGGGACGTCTTCATGATGGGCACGCCCGCCGGCGTGGGCGAGGTGAAGCACGGCGACGTCTTGACAGCCGGAATAGAGGGCTTGCCGGAGCTCAAGTTCGCGGTTTTGCGGCACAGGGC
>DAONII010000130.1:0-4695 GCA_035405085.1 bacterium
CCCGAGGCCGCACGCCGTCGGATCGATAGAGGCCGCCTACACGAAGTACCCGAACCTGGGAAAGCTCATCCCGGCGCTGGGATATTACGAGGACCAGCTCAAGGACCTCGAGAGTTCGATACGGGCGACGCCGTGCGATCTGGTCCTCAACGGCAGCCCGATAGACCTGACCCGCGTCATCGACGTGGACAAGCCGATGATGCGCGTGCGCTACGACCTGGAGGAGATGGGCGAGCCGACGCTCGACGCGGTGCTGGGCGACTTCCTGAAGAAATAACAGGATACCGAAACAAACGTTGTTAAAAAAGGCCGGCTCGAAAGAGCCGGCCTTTGATTCGTTGGACGTTCGGACGGTGCTACCTGTCCTTTGCTTTCTTGAGCTCCTTCATCTGCGCCTCGGCCTCCTCCATCTGCTTCTTCGCCGCATCTATCTTCTCCTCGAGAGCCCTCAGCTTCTCGGCCTCGGCCGAAACGGCGGCCTCCTCCCCTGCCCCGCCCCCCTCCACTTCTTTGCTCGCTTTACCTGCCTCCGACTCCCCTGAAACCCCCGCAGCGGCCGGGACGAGGCGAAGGCCATTCGCGTAAGCCTCAGCTGCGTCGAGCCCCGTGAACGGTCTTATCCACTCGCCGAGCTTTTCGATGACGTATTTGGAATCGTCGGCCTTGAAGACCTCCTTCGGGAACTTGAACCCCAGCATGACCGTGACACGGGAAAAGTGCTTATCGCTTCGCCTCTCGTCCGGGACATAGATATCGGCGGACATGAGCTTGAAGTATACCGTCCTGCCCAGGCTTGTGACATCGACCACCGCCATCACGTCACCCCGCTGAAGATATGCGTATACAGGGCCGCGCCGCGTGGATATCCTGTCGTCCTTCGAAAGGTCCACCACCACGCCTCTATAATCGTATTCCTCGAACGAAATGAAGTAGCGCGCCCGTTCAGCCGGGATACCCCCCTTCTCGATAACGACGTAGCCCTTGAGCTTCGAACTTTCCGGCTCGTAGTAGGCGTTCTTAAGCCCCCTGTGCTCGATCGCCGGTGGATAGGCGGCGATCACCTCCTTGAATATATCGGGCGGCATCTTCGCGAAAGCCGGGGCCGCCGCGAAGAAGAGGGAAAAAAGTATCGCTGAAATGATCGAGGCCGGTATCCTCATGGTCTCCTCCGTTTTGAAGCCAACCTTGGATATAGCGCCTGCCCCGCGGGTTCAAGCCAAAAGATTGTTGATTTCCGATACGGATTGCGGTTTTCTGCATACAGCCTTGGGGGACAGACCATGAGAAAAACAGCGGCATGCATCCTGATGGCCTCTCTGCTAGCTTTCAGCTCCGGCTGCGCCGGGCAGAAGGAGGCCAAAACCGCCGGCGAGCAGGACTTCACGCTTGGCCTCGTACAAAAGAACATACGGGTCGGCATGGCCCAGGCGGAGGTGGCCGAGGCGCTGGGCTCGCCGAACATCGTCACCAAGGACGCCGAAGGCCACGAGAGCTGGGTTTACGACAAGATCGCCTCGCAGGTCAAAAGCGGCGGAAGCGGCGGCTACTGGACGCTCATCCTCGTGGGCGGATCATGGGGCCACAGCGGCCGAACCTCTACACAGAAGACCCTCACGGTTGTGATAAGGTTCGATGCGAAGAGCCGAGTGAAGTCGGTCTCGTACCATGCGAGCAAATTCTAGGGAACCGGGATCGGGGATCAGAAAAACAAGCCCACTAAGAATATGACCAAAACATTCAAGATCGGCGCGCTCATTCTCCTCGTCGCAAGTATCGCAGGGTGCGTGTGGGGCTCCAAGGCTCCGCCCAAGACGCAGCTCGAGATCCGCGAGTTCCAGACGCGCGCATTCGACACGAAGGACCACAGGCTCGTGATGAAGGCTGTGCTGGCGGTGCTGCAGGACGACGGATACGCGATAAAGAACGCCGACAAGGATCTGGGGTTCATATCCGCCTCGAAGGACGTCGACCTCGGCGGCGCTCCGTTCTGGATATGGGGGTCCGGAAGCAAGAACAACGCGCGCTGGAAGAAGCTTCGCGTCCTTGACGCCACTGTCAACATCACCGAGGCGGGCGCACAGACGCGCGTTCGCCTCTCGCTCCAGCAGAAGATTCTGGACAACCTGGGGGGCGTTATAAACGCCGGCCCGGTCAACGACCCCAAGGTCTACCAGGACTTCTTCGTAAAGGTGGACAAGGGGCTGTTCCTCCAGAAGGAAAATCTCTGAAAAACCCCAGTCTTCCCTCGCCAGGCGCCGGTTAAGGGTCAAAGCACCGGAAGTCGCGTTCGCTGCACTTGCATTTGGTACGAAGGCAACAAACCACCTGCGCGTTAGGCGACGGGCGTAGCGAATAGGATGTGCGGCTTTCGTGCCGAGCGGGAAACACCTGGCCAGGAACGGTGTTTTGGAAATCAGTTTTTTCCGAAGAATAGCGAGGCGCCGGTGAAGCCGCGGAAGGTGGGGATCCCGGAGACGCGAAGGGTCGAGCTCTCCGCCGCCTCCTTAACGCCGAACGCGGCGATCGCGTCGGCGAGCTCGGCGTGACTCTTTGCGTACTCCTCGAGTGGGATCTTGGCATGCACCGCCTCCCAGGCCTGGCGCAAGCTCATGGCCCCCGCGCGCGGGCCTTTGGGATGCCCGAAGACGCCACGCCCGGGGACCATCGCGAAGTCGTGAGTGCGCAGCTTCTCGTACATATCAGGCAGCGTGCCTGCCCAGTCGCTTCCCCCCGGGACCGGCAGAGCTGACGCGACGTGGCCCAGGGGTTTGGTACACTCGGCGCAATTGGCGAGCACCTCTTCCTCCGGTGTACCCATTCGCGGGCCGAAGCCGGGCATTATGACCGCATCGCAGCCGGAGAGTCGCTCGAGCTTCGTGATGACCGTGGTTGAGACGCCGTAGAGCGGGTGGCGCGACATCGGGGCTATGCAGTCGAAATGCGCGATTATCGGAACCGACGCGTGCTTGCGCAACATCCTGACCGCCGAAAGGCCTACCGCCATCGCGTTGACCATCACGGCGTTCACACCGTTTGCCACCGCAATGTCGTGGAGCTCTCGTATCCTGTCGACCTCGTCGGTTATGTTCGCTATGAATATCTTTCGCTCGCCGGTCGAATTTTCGGCATCGCGCCTTGCCTCCCCCACGAGCCTCATCCTCTCCGAGAACGGTGAGTAGTCCGGATCCGAGAGCATCTCGTCGTCCTTGGCCGCGTCGAGCCCTCCCTCCCAGGCCTCGCGCGCGAGTGCGGCGAAGCTCTTAGGGTCGAGGCCGACGTTTGGCTTGACCACGCCGAAGAAGAGGGGCCTGCCTTCGGCGGAGAGCAGCTCGCGCAGTCCCCTTGCCCCGAACTGCGGGCCCTGGAAACTCTCGAGATAAGAGGCCGGGAAGACCATGTCGACGAGCTTGATCGCGCTGACCCCGTGGCAGTGGAACACGCCCTCGCCCATCGCGGCCGTGAGAAGGTTGGGGAGCCTGGCACCGAAGTTATCGTGGGGATGGGCTATCCTGACGCGCGCACGCCGAAATTTGCGGCCGTCATCCAGCGACGCCCCGAAGGCGGAGACTCCGGACTCCTCGATCGCATCGAGGCCTATGACCTTTGCAGCGTGTTTGGGACGAAAATCTTCGTCTACGCCGGGCCTGCACCACTGCGCGGTGGAGCTCTCCTGACAGAGGTGAGCCGCGGCCTCGAAAGGATCGCCCGCTGTCTCGAAGACGTACTCGAGCACCACGTGACTCTCGCCGTCTATCGCCGCTTCCTCAGCATAGAAGGATTGCACATCGCTGGGCTTCATATGAATCTCCTTCGCGGGCCTCGCGACCCGGCCTGCAAAGCCTATTCCCCGGTCACGGTCACGAAGACGCTTCGCCTCCTTCGCGGGCCGTCCAGCTCCACAAAGAAAATCGACTGCCAGTCGCCCAAAAGTAGCCTGCCTTCCGCCGCAGGCACCGTCTCGGAAGCGCCGAGCAGAAGCGAAATGATGTGACCCCTGGCGTTGGCGCGGCCATCGACGGTGGCCTCGTCATGGCGGTACGGGGCACGGGGAACTACACGCTCAAGAAAGCTCGTCATGTCGTGCTGGAGCCTCTCGCATCGCTCGTTCACCTTTATCGCAGTCGTCGTGTGTCTGGTGAACACGCTAACCTGACCGTCGCGCACACCGCTCTCCGCGAAAATGTTGCGCACCCGCTCGGTCAGGTCGATGAACTCGACCGCACCTTTCGTATCAAAACTGATCTCCTGGAGATGATGCTTCATCTTCTCCCCAACGACGGAGTGAAATATCCGAAATTCGAACGTTCGAATATCCGTATTTCGAATCTTTTCATTTCCTTCTCTCAACGATGTATTTCGCGATCAGCCTGAGCGGTTCCGCCCTCACGTCGAAGGAGGCCAGGGCGGCGATTGCCTGGTCAGTGAGCGCGGCGGCCTGCCCGCGCGACGAATCCAAACCGATTACCGCCGGAAAGGTGGATTTCCCTTTTGCGGTGTCGCTTCCTATGTCCTTGCCGAGCGTAGCCTCGTCTCCCTCTATGTCCAGTATGTCGTCCGATATCTGAAACGCGAGCCCTATGCACTCGCCGTAGCGCGTGAGCGAGTCCATCTGCTCCTCGGTGGCGCCGCAGAGCCTGGCTCCGACCGTCACAGATGCCCGTATCAGCGCCCCGGTCTTATATAGATGGAGCCTGG
>DAONII010000131.1:0-4694 GCA_035405085.1 bacterium
ACGGGCCCGTGCCGATAGATTCGGCCATGAGGTGGGGCTACAACTGGGAGCTGGGGCCCTTTGAGACATGGGACGCGCTCGGCGTACCCGAGGTCGCAAAGAGGCTCGAGCGGGAGGGCCGCCCCGTCCCGCCGGTCGTTGAGGCGCTGCTCAAGGCGGGCCACACGCACTTCTACGAGTGGCGCGGGCACCGCCGCACAGTTCTCGACGTCGCCAAAAACTCGCATCTCCCCGTCGCTGGTGCGGACAGAGTCGTGAGCCTTAAGCGGCCGAAGGCGGTCGGCCGCCTCGTCGAACGGAATGCAGGGTCGTCGGTGGTGGACGCGGGCGACGGGGTGTTCGTGCTGGAGTTCCATACCAAGATGAACTCCATAGACGCCGACGTGGTGGAGATGCTGGGCGTCGCCCTCGACCGCGTGGAGTCCGAGGGGGCAGGCCTCCTCATAGCCAACGAGGGCGGCAACTTTTCGGCAGGCGCGAATATTTTGCTGGTGCTTATGGCCGCTCAGCAGAAGCGCTGGGAGGAGCTGAATACCATGGTCCGCGTCTTTCAGTCGGCGAACCAGAGGATGCGTTTTTTTCCTAAGCCGGTCGTCGCGGTGCCGTTCGGCATGACGCTGGGCGGCGGGTGCGAGATATGCCTCTCGTGCGCCCGGTGCAGGGCGCACATCGAAAGCTATATGGGCCTCGTGGAGATAGGCGCCGGCCTCATACCTTCGGGCGGTGGGTGCAAGAATGCGATTCTGGCTATGGAGGGCAGGTGCGCGGGTGGTCCCCAGCCGAAGGTCTCGGCTGCGTTCGAGCTGATAGTGTCGGCGCGCGTCTCCGGATCGGCTCGTGAGGCGTTTGAGATGGGGCTGCTGTCGGGAGAAGATCGGATATCCATGGACCGCGATACTATGCTCTTCGGGGCGAAACAGGACATCCTGGCCCTGTCAAAGGGCTACGCACCGCCCGCGGTGCGCCATGACATAACTCTCCCGGGCTGCGGCGGCGAGATGGCGCTCGTCAACGCGACGAGAAGCTTCGTGGCCTCTGGAAAGGCGACGGAATACGATGCGTTCATAGCGAAAAAGCTCGCGCGCGTGCTCTCAGGCGGGGATGCGCCTACGATCCACGAGGCGTCGGAGTATCACATCCTCGATCTTGAGCGGGAGGCCTTCCTTTCACTTGTCGGCGAGGAGAAGACGCAGGCGAGGATGGCACAGCTTCTGAAGACGGGCAGGCCACTCAGGAACTAGCGCTTGTGTGGGAGCGGCGATTTTGATTCTTTGTCCTTCAGGTGCGAAACCATGTCGCGCGCCACCCTGAAGAAGAAATCTGTTGAAACCCTTACCGCGTTCAGCGGGTCGTCGTCACTCGAATCCGCAAGGATGCGCCAGGCCTTGACGGCAGAGTTGTCCGGGTCCAGTTCGTGAGCGACCTCCAGGTGGCGGTTCGGATTTTTGTCTTCGAGAGCCAACCGTGCATAATAGATCGCGAGCGACTGTGCAAAGCCGAGGGGTATGGACGGCAGCTCCATGAGATCGAAGGTTTCGTAGGCAGGGTCGACTATTATATCCCTCCCGTCGCCCTTAATCCGGAGCGCAAGATGTATCGGCGTGGGCAGGCCCATAGGATCGACAGGTATCAGCGCGAAGGAGGCTTCGATGCCTGCCGCTCTGTATGCCATGAACAGCCGGAAGACAGCGGTGTGTGGGTTCACCCTTCCCTCTCGCATCATGGGGAACGGCATCAGTTCGTCGAACAGGGCGTGCGCGAGGGCGGTTTTTTCGGATGATCCGCCGCCCGAATATTCTTCCGAACGCAGAGAATCAAAAGAGCTGTCGACGACCGCAGCCGCGTTAGCCCATGCCTTCGCGTCGAAATCGTACTGGAAGCCCTCGTTGTAGAAGACCCACGGAATGCGGAGCCCGAACTCCTCGCCAAGGATCCTGAGCACGCTTCCCCCTCCGCAGTCGAGGCTCTCCGCCGTAGCCACCTCCAGGGCTTTTTCAACGACCTCGCGATAGGAGCTGCAGCCGTCTTCGACGCCCTCCGTGGCGATGGTACCGCTTCTCGTCAGCACGCGGTGACCGTTGTCGAGCTCCTTTTCGGTTACACCCCAGCGCTCGACCAGGAGGTCGGCGAGCGCCTTTATCCTTTTGTCTGCAGAGCAGACGACCACGGGCATGGATGAACCCTCCGGACATATGTTCGGGTTTTTTAAAAAGAAGTTGCGCGATTTTTATCTGGGCAGCGTGTCCGGGGTGGCCTTGCCCGATGAGAGCGTGAAGAGCCTGTCCGGGAGGCCGGAATCCCTTTTGAGGTCGGTGAACCGGTATCGGCTTATGTTTCCTGATGTATTCCTGACGATGAGCTCGGAGAGGAGCCTGTCGGGGCCGAAAAGGGCATCGAGTGATTCGTAGTGCTTTTTGCCGGCCCGGGGGACAAGGTGCAGAGCCGTCGCGCCGGCGGGGGCCTTCGGGAATTCCGGGCTTTTAGATATCTCGAACTCCTTCGTGAGCTTGCCGAACCCCCCCATGAAGGAGAGCGCCTCGCGCGGGACGGTCTCGTCGTTTACGAGGAAGGTCTGGGTGCTGGATTCGTCGCCGGGTATGTAGACCCAGAGCGTGGAACCGTCGGATACGTAAACCTTTCCGCCGGGGCCGTCGTATTCGATGCGTATCTTGCCCCCCTTTTTGAACCGGAAGAGCCCCTTCTTGGTGACCGTGCGCTCGACTATTGCGACTTCGGTGTCTTGGACGAAACGGGCGGTGAGATCCGACAGGGCGTGGTAGGCGGACTCAATCGAGCTTATCTCCGCTGCATCGGGGGCAGGGGCAGAGGCAGAGGCCGCCTTTTTCTTCGGGGACGCGAAGGATGAGAGGCAGATAGCCACCATGGCGGCCGAAGCGATTATCGCGATTGCCGATCTCATAGGGTTTTAGGATCCGGGTGCGCCGGCGAGGACCTGGCGTGGGCGGCTGCCCTCCGCAGGGCCAACGACCCCTTCCGCCTCCATTCTCTCTATCATGCGAGCGGCCCGGTTATAGCCGATTCGCAGTCGCCTCTGCACCATGGATATGGAGGCCTGTTTCGTTTCGGCTACGAGGCGAACCGCCTGGGCGTAGAGCTCGTCGTCTCCCTCCTCGAACTCGCCGTTCGGGCCCTGTCCCTCCGGCTCCGCCGTAATGGAATCGTCGTAGACCGGTTCACCCTGTGTCTTAAGGTGGGATACTACGCGCGAGATGTCGGAATCGGTTATGAAACATCCGTGTATGCGAAGGAGGTTCCCCCCCTGCGGCGTCATGAAGAGCATGTCGCCGTTTCCGAGCAGCGTCTCTGCGCCTATCCCGTCCAGGATTGTGCGGGAGTCGTGGCGGGCCGTGACCTTGAACGCGATACGCGCTGGGAAATTCGCCTTAATAAGCCCCGTGATGACGTCGACGCTGGGCCTCTGCGTCGCCAGTATGAGGTGGATGCCGGCTGCGCGGGCCATCTGTGCGAGACGGGTTATAGCTTCCTCCATGTCCTGAGACGAGGTCATCATGAGGTCGGCGAGTTCGTCTATTATGATAACGATATAGGGTATAGTTCCGGTGTGTATTACAGCCTCGGGGTTCTGTTCCGTGCGCGAGGCCGCCTCCTCCGGGCCCAGCAGTTCCACCTGCCCGGCGCGTATCTTCTCGTTGTAGCCGAGGAGATTTCTGGTGCCGGTGTCGGCCATCAGCCTGTATCTGCGCTCCATCTCGCGGATCGCCCAACGCATGGCGGCGACCGCGGGCTTGGGCTTCGTGACCACCGGCAGTAGCAGGTGCGGTATCCCGTCGTATATGGAGAGCTCGAGCATCTTGGGATCGACGAGGATGAAGCGGACGTCGGCTGGCGAAGATTTGGATATGATGCTGGTTATGAACGCGTTTATAGCGACGCTCTTGCCGGATCCGGTGGCGCCGGCGACCAGCAGATGCGGCATCTTTGTGAGATCCGCTATGACGGGATGCCCGGAGGTAGAGGCTCCGAGTGCCAGCGGCAGGTTTGTCTGCGCCTTGTGGAACTGCGGCGACGAGAGCGTGTCCTTGAGCCAGACGATCTCTCGGTCGCTGTTCGGTATTTCGATCCCAACCGCGGCCTTGCCGGGCAGGTGGGGTATAACTCGAACGGATCGCCCCCCCAAGGTCAGCGAAAGGTCGTCCTGAAGGCCGGCGATCTTGCTCACCTTCGTGCCCGCCGCCGGCTCGAATTCGTACATCGTTATGACCGGCCCCGGGTGTATAGCTATTACCCTGCCTTCTACGTCGAAATCGCGAAGCTTCTTCTCGACGAGCAGGGAATTCTTCTTGAGAGTCTCCTCGTCCACTTCGACCTTCTGGCGCTCCGGCGCATCGAGCAGGGCGAGCGGGGGCGGTTCGTACCCCTCGGAGCTCATCCTCTGGAACCGCAGCTGGTCGTCTATGCGCCTCGGGCGGGCATCCGCCCTCTTTAGTATCTTCGGCTCGCATGAGCCGCGGGCGTTGGCTGGAGTGGGCTGTACGGCGGCGGGAGTCGAGGCCTTCGGCCGGGGGCATTCGGCTTCCTGCTGTACGGCGGCTGGCGAGTGGGGCCCCGAGGCGGCGAGTCGGGATGGACGTATAGGTTCTATCGTGACCACGTCGTCGGATTTTGTCGGGCCTGCAGCCAAGGAGTTCTTGCGGGGAATCGGGTCAGCGAGC
>DAONII010000132.1:0-4684 GCA_035405085.1 bacterium
GGGGCGATGTCGTCGTCATATATCCCGTAGACGAGGGAAAGGATTTCATAAAGCGAATCGTGGGCGTTCCCGGAGACCGAATAACGATGGAAGGGGATGAGCTTTGGATAAACGGTGAGAGGGTGAAGCGGCTTCCGCTTGAGGTTTCCTCCTTTCCGAACGACAAGAGGCGGCTCATAGTGCGCGACGGGACCCAGAGGACGATACCATCGAGCCCGGGCTGGCGCGATTTCGAATACTATGAGGAGCGCATCGGCGATAAAGATCATGTCGTCCAGTACGAGAAGAACCTGGACAGGGAGGCCTACGACGTAGTCGTTCCGCCCGGGCATTTCTTCGTCGTGGGCGACAACCGCGACAACTCCGCCGACAGCCGCGAATGGGGATTCGTGCCCGCAGAGAACGTGAAGGGGAGGGCGATGTTCGTATGGCTCTCCCTCGACCGCGACCACGGCGGGATACGGTGGCATGAGTTCGGAAGGTGGATCGAATGACCCATCGTAAGGTGTCAGGTGGCTGTTGATGCGCCTCACGCGATTGCCGCAGCGCCTGACGCGGAGCTGCTCGCCGCGGCGAAAGGGTCCGACCGGAGGCACAGGAACCCCGATATCTTTCGCGCCTCAGCATGGTGCCTTTGGGGTATGATATTACATCTCGTCGCGGATTGAGTTGTGCAGGGCGGGGAGGATTTCGGCGAAATTCTGGACGTTGGCGGTTTCCCAGGCGGGAGTTCCGGCCAGGAAAGTCGCGAAGAAGGCGATTGCGATCTCCGTCTCCAGGTCTACCCAGAGCGAGGCCCCGGTGGAACTCACGAGTCCTATCGTGCGATCGGAGAATTTCGATCCGCATGCGGGCTCTTCCCGGTTCGGCGTCTCCCATCCCATCTTGTATTTAGCCTTCGGCCCTATGAAATCGGCGACGATCGGCTGGCTTAGCCATCCCCCCTCGCGCGCGAGAGATGAGGCGAACCCCGCCCCGATTCGGGCGGCGTCCGATGCGGAGATGAAGAGGCCGGAGTGCCCGGCCCCGGGGCCCATGACCCATGCGTTCGGGTCGGAGGGCTCGCCGGTCAGCATGCGGTTGCGGTGAGGGCAGGGGCCCGTCGAAGCGCAACGCTCCCGACGCGCGGGATCGAGGTCGAAACCCGCGTCTGAAAGTGAGAGCGGACCTGCCACCAACATGTCGAAGAGGGCCGGGAGCGGCTCACCCCCTATGAGCTCCGCTATGTGGCCCAGCGCGATATACCCTATTTCGCTGTGTATGAGCGAGTATGTGGATGGGTACTCGAGCTGCTCGGAGGAGACCTTGCCCAGCACGAACTCCTTGCCGCGTTCTGTGCAGGCCCAGTCGGGGTGGGTCTCCAGAAGCTCCTTGAAGAAGGGCCGGTCGGCCGCCAGGCCCGAAGTGTGTTTGAGCAGGTGCCGGATCGATACCTTCTCCTTTCCCTCATCGCCGAAGTCGGGCCAGTACTTCATGGCCGGGGTGTTCAGGTTCAGCTTTTTCCCGGAGGAGATGGCGGCGATCAAGGAGACGGTCGCCAACGGCTGTGTGAGGGTGCCTGCGTCGAAGATGGTGTCGGGTTTCACTTCCCGTTCGGGTTCGCGCGATGCCAGGCCAAACCCAAGCTCCGATAACATCTCACCGGATCTGCACACCGCCAGAGAGGCCCCGGATATCGATCCACCCGATATCGCCTCTGTGACCATTGCCTGCGTCTTTTCGAATCTCATGGTGATTTATAATAGCTGCCGACGCGTCTAATGCAAATGCATTTTCTCAATATTTATCATTGACTTGGGTCCTTTCAGCGTATAGAAACCCGCAGGCTTTGAGGAGGCGTTTTGAAAAGCTGCTTTCAAACCGATTGGGTTCTGTCTGCATGAACCCGGCCTCCCGGCCAAGGGCGGGGAGGCATTTTTTTTGGACGCATCCAGGGAGGAATTGATGGCGGAGACAAAGGGGAAGCTTCTCCTTTCGCAAAAGGAGATGGACCACGAGATCATGCGCGTTGCCAAGGAGATAGTGGCAGACGGCACCGAGAACGTTGCCCTGGTCGGAATCAGGACGCGCGGCGTTCCGCTCTCGGAGTGGCTGGCTAAGAGGGTCGAGGCGGTTCAGCACAAGCCGATCGAGCTCGGCGCACTCGACATAAACCTCTACCGCGACGACCTCTCCGAGGTCGGAGAGCAGCCGGTCGTTCGCACCACCGAGCTCCCTTTCTCCATAACAGGGAAGGGGATAATCCTCGTCGACGACGTTCTATACACCGGCCGCACCATACGCGCGGCGATGGACGCCCTGATCGACTACGGCAGGCCGCGCTTCATAAAGCTGATGGCGATGATCGACCGCGGATGGCGCGAGCTTCCGATACAGCCCGACTACCTGGGCAAGAAGGTGAAGACGACTGCGAGTCAGAACGTCAAGGTGATGCTCGAACCGATAGACGGCGAGAGCAAGGTCGTCGTGAAACAGCAGTAGCAGGGGGCCCATGAAGCTATCCACCAGGCACATACTTTCGATAGAGGACCTGACCAAGAAGGACGTCATGCTGATTCTGCAGACGGCCGACTCCTTCAAGGACATATCCGAGCGCCCGATAAAGAAGGTGCCGACGCTGCGAGGGCGCACGGTGATAAACTGTTTCTTCGAGGACTCGACCCGCACGAGGCTCTCGTTCGAGCTCGCCGAGAAGCGGCTCTCGGCGGACAGCGCGAACATATCGACGTCCGGAAGCGCGATGGCCAAGAAGGGTGAGACGCTGCTCGACACGATACGCAACCTCGAGGCGATGCGCCCCGACATACTTGTGATAAGGCACAACGTCTCCGGCTCCCCGGCCCAGGCGGCCGAGGTTACAAGGGCGCACGTAATCAACGCGGGGGATGGGCTGCACGAACACCCGACCCAGGCGCTTTTGGACCTTATGTCCATACAGGAGGCGAAGGGGAGGATCGCTGGGCTGAAAGTTGGCATCGTCGGCGACATCAGGCACTCTCGGGTCGCGCGATCCGATCTCCTGCTCTTTAAGAAGATGGGGATCGAGGCGTTCGTCGGCGGACCTCCCACGCTGATCCCCCCGGGCATCGAGGAGATATACGGCGCGAAGGTTTCCTCAGACATAAGGGAGGTCCTGCCAGAGCTTGATGTGCTGATGGCGCTGCGCATACAGCGCGAGAGGATGGAACAGCACTATTTTCCGAGCCTTCGGGAGTACGCGCGCCACTTCGGCATATCTACCGACATGCTCAAGGCCGCGAAGGATGACCTGCTCGTCATGCACCCCGGGCCAGTCAACCGCGGCGTCGAGATGTCTGCGAATGTCGCCGACGGTTCCCGCTCTATAATACTCGACCAGGTCACCAACGGAGTGGCAATCCGGATGGCTCTGCTCTATCTGCTGATAGGTGACAGCGGAAACGAATGATCCCTTCGCCTTTCCGGGCAGCGCCTGCGGGCGATGCGCTGCGGCGACGGCACACCACTAGAAGGAACACGCTATGGGCTCATATTTCATAGTCAACGGCCGGGTCGTAGATCCGGCTAAGAAAATAGACGCGAAGCTCTCCGTCTATGTCGTGAACGGGAAGATAGCCGAGCTGACGCAGTCGAAGAAGGCGCCGGAGAATGCCGAGATCATCGACGCCAAGGGCTGCGTCGTGGCGCCGGGCTTCATCGACATGCACTGCCACCTGCGTGAGCCGGGCGAGGAGTACAAGGAGGATATAGAAAGCGGCACGCGCTCAGCAGCGGCCGGCGGCTTCACCACGGTCTGCTGCATGCCCAACACCAGTCCCGTCAACGACACCGCGGCTGTCACCGAATACATACTCGAGAGGGCGAGGGCGGTCGGGGCCATCGAGGTCAGGCCGGTGGGAGCGATAAGCCGCGGCCAGAAGGGCGAGCAGCTCGCAGATATCGGCGACATGGCGCGCGCGGGAGCCGTGGCGATAAGCGACGATGGATGCCCGGTCATGAGCTCCTCGCTCATGAGGCGCGCGATGGAATACGCCGGCGCGTTCAAGCTGCCGGTCATCTCCCACTGCGAGGATCTGTCGCTCCGCGGCGACGGAGTCATGCACGAGGGGGTGGTCTCCACCGAGCTGGGCCTTCGCGGCATACCATCGGCATGCGAGGAGTCGATGGTCGCGCGCGACATAATGCTAGCCGAGCTCACCGGATCCCGTCTGCACGTGGCGCATCTCTCTTCGGCCGGTTCCGTCGAGCTCGTGCGCAGGGCGAAGGAAAAGAAGCTTCCGGTAACAGCCGAAGTTACGCCCCACCACCTCTCGCTGACCGATGAAGCGGTCTCCGGGTACGACGCCAACACAAAGGTCAACCCCCCCCTGCGCCTCGAGTCAGATCGCCGGGAGCTCATCCGCGCCCTCGCGGATGGTACGATAGATGCTATAGGAACCGACCACGCCCCCCACGACATCACGGACAAGGAGATGGGTTTCGAGGGGGCCGCGTTCGGCATGGTCGGTTTTGAGACGGCGCTGCCGCTCGCACTCAAGCTCGTGCATGACCGCAAGATCACGATGAAGCGCCTTGTGGAGGTCCTCTCAGCAGCACCGGCCCGCATATTGAACCTCGTGGGGAAGGGTACGCTCGCCCGCGGTGCCGATGCCGACATCGTCATATTCGATCCGGAGGCGGCATGGACGATACATGCAAAGAAGTT
>DAONII010000133.1:0-4663 GCA_035405085.1 bacterium
TCGGCTTCCCTCAGGAGCAGAAGCCTCTCTGGGGTGACCTCGCCAACTATGCGGACCGCGAGCCCCGGCCCGGGGAAGGGCTGGCGCCTTACGATCTCCTCCGGGAGCCCCAGTTCGCGCCCCACCTCGCGGACCTCGTCCTTGAAGAGCTCGCGGAACGGCTCCACGAGCTCAAGCCCCATCCTCTCGGGCAGGCCGCCCACGTTGTGATGGCTCTTGATCACGGCTGAGGGCCCCTTGAAGGAAACGGACTCGATCACGTCGGGATAGAGCGTCCCCTGCGCCAAAAACTTCACGCCGGGTATACGCCTCGCCTCCTCCTCGAAGACCTCTATGAATTCGTTGCCTATCCTCTTGCGCTTCGTCTCCGGATCCTCGATCCCGGCCAGCTTCGAGAGGAAGCGCTTTGAGGCCGAAACCACGTCCAGGTTTATGTGGAAGGAATCGCGGAACAGGCGTTCGACCTTCTCCACCTCGTTCTTTCGGAGCAGGCCGTTGTCCACGAATATGCACGTCAGCTTGTCGCCGACTGCCCTGTGGATCAGCACTGCGGCCACGGAGGAGTCCACGCCGCCCGAGAGACCCAGTATTATCCGGTCATCCCCCACCCGCTCCCGTATCCCCTTCACCTGAGAATCGGCGAAGGAAGCCATCGTCCAGGTGGGGCCGCACTCGCATATCCCCAGCACGAAATTCTCAAGCAGCCTGGGGCCCTCGGGCGTATGGGTGACCTCGGGATGAAACTGTATTCCGATTATCCTGTCGTCGGCCGAGGCCATGGCGGCTACCGGCGAGTTGGGGCTCTTGGCTATGGACCTGAAACCCTCGGGCATGCGTTCGACCTTGTCGCCGTGACTCATCCACACCGGCATCGGCCATTCGCGTATACCGTTGAAGAGGATGTGCGATTCCTCGGCCTGTATCTGTGCGCGGCCGTACTCCCTCTTCCCCGATGCCGAAACGGAGCCGCCCAGGACCTTCGCGATGGACTGCAGGCCGTAACATATTCCGAGGATCGGAACGCCCGCCTTTAAGATTTCGGCGTTGAGCCTCGGCGAGCTCTCATCGGTGACCGAAGAGGGGGAGCCCGACAGGATTATCCCCCTGGGCGAAAACGCGCGGACCCTGTCGACGGGCACATCGCACGGCTGAATCTCGCAATAGACGTGCAGCTCGCGGATTCGGCGCGCTATAAGCTGGGTGTATTGTGAACCGAAGTCGAGGATTAGGATGCGGTTGGGATCCATCTCACTCCATGGAGTAATTCGGCGCTTCCTTCGTGATGATCACGCCGTGGACGTGCGACTCTCTTAGTCCCGCAGGCGATATCCTCACGAACTTGGCCTTCGTGGAAAGCTCCGCTATCGTCGTGCAGCCGGCATAACCCATGCCCGAGCGCAGGCCGCCTATCATCTGGTATATCACGTCGCGCAGCTTGCCCCGATAGGGGACGCGCCCCTCTATGCCCTCGGGGACCAGCTTTTTCGCCTCGGTTATCTCGTCCTGGAAATAGCGGTCGCTGGAGCCCTTCTGCATGGCGCCCAGGGAACCCATCCCCCTGTAGACCTTGTAGGAGCGCCCCTGGTACAGGACGACCTCGCCAGGCGATTCGTCCGTGCCGCCGAACAACGAGCCAACCATAACCGCCTGCGCGCCGGCGGCGAGCGCCTTGACGATGTCTCCGGAGAACTTCACCCCGCCGTCGGCTATGACCGAAACCCCCTTCTTCTTAGCCACGGAAGCGACCGAGGCAATGGCCGATATCTGCGGCACGCCGCAGCCGGACACTACGCGGGTGGTGCAGATGGACCCGGTGCCGACGCCGACCTTCACCGCCGATGCGCCGGCCTCGATTAGCGCCGAGGCCGCGTCAGCGGTCGCTATGTTGCCCGCTATCAAGGAAAGCTCGGGGGAGAGCTTCCGCAGGCGCCTCACCATTTCCAACACGCCGCGCGAATGGCCATGGGCCGTGTCGACACATAGGAGATCTGCGCCGGCCTCCATGAGGGCCTGCGCGCGGTCGAACTCCTTTTCGGAAACGCCCACCGCGGCCCCGACGCGCAGCCTGCCCTTCTCGTCCTTGGTGGACTGCGGATAGCGCTGAACCTTCTTGATGTCGCGGACGGTTATCAGCCCGCGGAAGTTGAAGTCGTCGTCCACGAGCGGGAGCTTCTCCACGCGGCGCTCGTGAAGGATCCTCTTCGCATCCGCGAGGTTCACGTTGGTCCTGGCCGTCACGAGCCTGTCGCGCGGTGTCATCACCTCCGAGACGCGCCTCTCGAGGTCTTCCTCGAACTGCATGTCCCTGTGCGTGATGATCCCCACGAGCCTTCCGCCCTCCGTAACCGGAAAGCCGGAAATGCTGTGCCTGCGCGAGAGCTCGAAGACGTCGACCAGGGTCATGTTCGGCGATACGGTGATAGGCTCGGTGACGATCCCGCTCTCGAACTTCTTTACGCGGACGACCTCCGCGGCCTGTCTCTCCGCGGGCCAGTTCTTGTGGATTATTCCTATCCCGCCCTCCTGCGCCATCGCTATGGCGGTATCCGCTTCCGTCACCGTATCCATGGCGGCGGAGACGAGGGGGATATTCAGGCTTATCGAGGGGGAGATCGTCGTGCGAAGATCCGCATCCTTCGGGAGCACGTCGGACGCCCCCGGCACGATGAGGACGTCATCGAATGTCAAACCCTCCTGTATGCGGTCGCCCAACATTGGCGGACCCTATATATGGTTGGGGAACAATGTCAAGGCTCCGGCTATTCCCATCGCGTCGGGGGACCCCTTCTAGTCGGCGACGTCGTGTCCCAATCGGAGGCCGCGGGCGGCTCCTCGGGCTGCGGGGTCCGCGGCTCGGCGTAGTCCGGTGCGGATCCCTGAGGCGAGCCGGCTGCGGGGACGACCGGCACAGCAGTGCCCGCGTCGATTCCGCGCTCGCCTATCATGAACACGACCCGACGGTTGAGCGCCCTTCCCTCCTCGGTGTCGTTCGGCGCGGCCGGCCTCCAGGCCCCGTAGGAAACGGTCCTGAAGTCGACGCCCGAACGCACCCCGTGCTCACGCATGTAGGCGACGACCGCATCGGAACGCCTCTTGGCAACCAGGTCGTTCGCGGCGGCGGTCCCCCTGGAGTCGGCGTGTCCGCCTATCTTGACGACCCTGATCCATGTGTTCGCGTTGATGACCGCCAAAACCTGGCCGAGCATCGGCTCCATGTCGGGCCTTATCGTCCAGCTGTTGAAGTCGAAATAAATCGGGCGCAGCGTCTTTATCTCACCGCCGACGATTCCGGCCTGCTCCGCGAGCTCGAAGATCGACATCCTGACGTCGTCGGAAAGCGCCCCGCGCAGGTCGTAATACTTCGGGCACGCCAGGTCGTGAAGCTGGGGGTTGAAGTCCGCCGCGTCCGGCGGGCAGAGCATGCTCATCTCCATGGAGGCCAGCGTGTATATGCTCATTATCTCGTCCTTGGAGAACGAAGACGACAGGTCGAAGACCTTGGGGCAGGCCGGATCGTCGATGCCGGCGCGATAAGCCTCCTCGGGCGGACAGCGCAGCACGAGGCCCGCGATTTCCCTCAGGTCGTAGTACTTGGGGCACGCAGCGTCGTGGACGCCTGCCTGATAGTCCGCCGGGTCGGGCGGGCATATGCCCTTGAGCCTCTTGAGCTCGGCGTAGGACATGCCGGAACCGAACTGCATCCTGCACATCGAGTCATGCTCGCTATCGAGATCGCGGAACTTGCGGGGGTTGAAGCGGTACTTCGCGCCGATGACGGCACGCGCCTTGGCGCCGCCGACGCCGCAGGTGAGGCATGTCCCGCCGCCGCCGTATATCGTGACCCCGCTCTCCTTGACGTCCCAGTTCACCCCCACCATGGCCTCGGCCGGGTTGAGGTCGCGGTTCGCGAAGAGCTTGTTGAAGGCCGCCTTCGCGTTCACCTCGGCGGAGACGTTCACGCCGTTCGGCAGGATGCCGAGAATACCCGCTCCGATGAGCAGGTTGTGCTGGTAGTTTATGTTGCTTATGTCGACGTTCCGCCCGCCCTGGTAGCCGATGTTGAAGGTCAGGTTGATGTTCGGGTGGACCCGGCCGTCGAGTGCTATCTTCAGCCCGCCTGTCACTCCCGGGTCGGCCACGTAGTGGGCGCTCTTCCCGGTGGGCACGGTTACGAACGGCACGAAGGCGAGCCCTATGAATTTGTCGCACGAATCGAGGACGCGCGCCTTGGCCTCTATCCTCAGGTCGCCGATGTCGAAGTGGTTCGACATGGGCGGCTGCGGCGTGGCCTGCGGATCGGAGAATTTGTTTATGAGGATGAGCGGCACGTCGATGCCGAACTGCAGCCATTCGGTGGCGCCGATGGCCGCTACGAAATCGGAAACCAGAAGGTGGTCTATGACGCCTGAGGATCGGGCCCCGCCCTGAACTATCTGCAGCGGACGGTACCCGTAGGAGAATATCTCGCCGACGTCGAACTGGAGCTGGTGGAGGGTCTGCGTGCCCTCGAGCATGAGATACGGGTTGCGGCCGAGGGCGGGTTTGAAGAATATCGCGTTGAAGGTCGCGCTGTCTGCAAAGGAAACATCAGGAACCGCCAAGAGCATAGCCGCGGCCGCCGCCACGGCAACAAGCCTCCCCCGTTTCGCCATCTCGCCCCCCG
>DAONII010000134.1:0-4660 GCA_035405085.1 bacterium
CGAGCTCCCGCGCATTGAGCCCAAGGGGACGCAGGATCTAGACACCCGCAGCTACAAATACACCGGGATCGCGCCCACTGGCCCCGAGAGCCTGCGCCACTTCAAGAGGACGTTCAGGAAGGCGCTCCGTCGCCAGATCATGAGCGGCACCTACGACCCGAGGCGGCCTCTCATCGTGCCGGTGCGCGAGGACCGGGTCTACCGCACGTGGAAGGACGTAACCCGCCCGCGTTCGCGCGCGCTCATAGTCTACATGCTAGACGTCTCCGGATCGATGGGGCAGGAGCAGAAGGAGGTCGTCAGGCTCGAGTCGTTCTGGCTCGACACGTGGATTCGCTCGCAGTACGAGGGCGTCGACGTCCGCTACATAATCCACGATGCGGTCGCTCGCGAGGTGGATCGAGAGACATTCTTCCACACCCGCGAGAGCGGAGGAACCATAATCTCATCTGCCTATAAGCTCTTCCTCAAGATAGTGGATGAGAGCTACAGCCCGGCGGAGTGGAATATATATCCGTTCCACTTTTCCGACGGTGACAACTGGTCGGGGAACGACACGGAGGAGTGTTTGAACCTCCTTGCGAGCCACATCTTCCCCATTTCGAACGTGTTCTGCTACGGCCAGGTCGAGAGCGAATACGGGAGCGGCCAGTTCCTGAAGGATCTGGAGGAGCGTTTTCCTCCTCCGCAGGAGAGGTTGATAACCTCCAAGATTCCGAACCGCGATGCTATAATCGACTCGATCAGGACTTTCTTGGGAAAGGGCAAGTGAAGATGCGAGGACACCGGCACGACCCGGCCAAATACATGACCTCGCTTCCGGCCGACCTCGCTGCGACGAAGCGCGAGGTTGAGGGATATGCCCGGGAGTTCGGGCTGGATTTCTTCGACCTGATCTTCGAGGTGCTCGACTGGAACCAGCTCAACGAGGTGGCGGCCTACGGCGGCTTTCCGAACCGGTATCCCCACTGGCGCTTCGGCATGGAATACGAGGAGCTTTCGAAGAGCTACGCTTACGGGCTCTCCAAGATATACGAGATGGTCGTCAACACCGACCCCTGTTACGCCTACCTGCTCTATTCGAATTCGACTGTGGACCAGAAGCTGGTCATGGCGCACGTCTATGCCCACTGCGACTTCTTCAAGAACAACGTCTATTTCGCCCATACGAACCGGAAGATGATGGACGAGATGGCGAACCACAAGACGAGAATACTGAGATATATAGACAGCCACGGACAGGACCGCGTCGAGGAGTTCATAGACGCCTGCATGTCGCTCGACACCCTCATCGATTATCACGCACCGGCCATACGAAGGCGCAGGTCGCCGGGCTCCGGGCAGGATCTCTCGGAGAGGATGCCGATCAAGAAGTTGCACGTCGAGCACCCGTATCTCGACAAATACGTGAACCCGGAGGTTTTTTTAGACGAGCAGCGCCGGGCGCTCGAGCAGGAGGCCAAGGAGGACAGGCGATTCCCGGACCACCCCGAGAAGGACGTTCTGCTCTTTCTGCTCGAATACGCGCCGCTGGAGAAGTGGGAGCGCGACGTTCTTTCGATGA
The DNA here is from genome assembly GCA_035405085.1 of bacterium. Classification (GTDB taxonomy): domain Bacteria; phylum UBA10199; class UBA10199; order 2-02-FULL-44-16; family JAAZCA01; genus DAONII01. Next base: position 1,565 of record DAONII010000134.1, read on the forward strand.
TACGCGAGGAGACCTACTACTTCGCCCCTCAGGGCCAGACGAAGATCCTGAACGAAGGGTGGGCCTCATACTGGCACTCCACGATAATGACGCAGCGGGCGCTCAAGGACAGCGAGGTAGTCGACTACGCCGACCACCATTCGGGAACAGTCGCGATGGGACCGACGCGGATCAACCCTTACAAGATCGGACTCGAGCTGCTCCGGGACATAGAGGACCGCTGGAACAAGGGCAAATTCGGTAAGGCTTACGACGAGTGCAACGACATGGTGCTCAAGAAGAACTGGGATATGAAGCTGGGCCTCGGGCGACAGAAGATATTCGAGATCAGGCGCCTCTACAGCGACGTTAATTTCATAGACGAGTTCCTGACTCCGGAATTCTGTCAGGAGCACAAGCTCTTCATCTACGCCTACAACATATCCACCGACCAGATGGAGATAGCGAGCCGAGAGTTCGACAAGATCAAGAGGCAGTTTCTCTTTCAGCTCACGAACTTCGGCCATCCTATAATCGACGTCGTGGACGGCAACTGGCGAAACCGCGGCGAGCTTTTGCTCCGCCACACGCACGAGGGTGTAGACCTGAAATACGACTACGCCTGCGAGACGCTCAAGAACCTGCATAAGCTCTGGCGCAGGCCGGTAGGAATAGAGACCGTGATAGAGGGGATCCCGAAGGTGCTCATCACTGACGGGAAGGAAGTGACGGAGGAGAGGGCGTAAAAATCGGGCGTAGGGTAAAGAAAAACCTCCTTCGCAGGAGGTTTTTTTGTTCCCTGATCCCTATGCCCTAAGCCTTTTTACGGCCCCCACAGCGGTGACTCCAAGAAGTATGCATGAACTGGCAAGCCCCAGCTTCCATTCACCAACCCAGAACGACATGAAGATGGCGAAGAGCGATATCCCCGCGTAGAATGCCGGGTACATGTGCGGGAAGATCCTCCGGATGCCCGCCCTGCCGGCAGGGTTTCTGCCGAAGGTCCCGTGATACTTGTCGAGCGTTATGGGCTTTTGCCTTTCGGGCAAGAGCCGAGGGCAGAGGTGCCATAGGAGTACGTTTAGGCCGATTATAGCGAGGGATACGATAAACCAGCCCCCGAAGTTCGTGAGAGGCACCCCGAAGTAAAAGCCGGGATAGGCGTATGTGTGTATGTGCCCAAGAAACCACTTTTCGCCCATAGTCGCTATCGGGTCTACCATGACGTCCAAAAGCATCGTGAGCAATGCCCCCAGAAAGACGAGCGTCAGCGCCCTCCCCGGCCTACGTTCACCGCTCTTCGCGTTTCCGAGTAAGATGTACTCGCCGGTCGTGAAGCCGGCGAACGTGAGAAAGGCGTAAGATAGCGAGTCGAAGAAGGGGACCCCTGCCATCATCAGTTCCCCGGCCATGTTCTCGTAAACGTACGAGTAGAGGCCGTACGGGAAACCGTTCGTTATCGACGAGATCTCGGAAATCCACGCTATAGCGTAGGCCGAAACTAGCCACAAAACGGTCCGCCGCCAGCCCATGCGCATGATTGCGAGAAAGAGGAATGCGGCGAGGAAGGCGAACACGTAGGGCCTATGCGCCATCGACACGAGAAGACCACTCATCCCTTGCCCCTTATATCCAAGAGGACTTTGGCGCAGTCGGGATCCCACTGACCGCTGCCGAGCTCGTTTTTGAATATCGCGAGAGCGGTCTCCTCGTTCATACCCTTTCGATAAGGCCGGTCGGTGGTCATCGCGTCGAACGCGTCGGCCACGGCGGTTATCCTGGCGACCATGGGGATTTCTTCTCCCTTGAGCCCGTCCGGGTACCCCTGCCCGTCCTGCCGCTCGTGGTGAGACCGGATGATCGGCAGGCACGGCTCCAGGCTTTTGAGCGGCGCGCAGATGTCGTAGCCGCGAGCGGGGTGCATCCTTATGTGCGCCATCTCCTCGTCTGTGAGCTTGCCGGGTTTCAGGAGGATCGATTCCTTTACCGCGATCTTTCCGATGTCGTGCAGGAGCCCTCCGCGGCGCATCGCCTCGATATCGGATTCCGATGCCCCCAGGCGCCTGCCTATCTCGACCGCCAGCGAAGAGACTCGGTCTGAGTGTCCGCGGGTGTAGAAGTCCTTCGCCTCGAGCGCCTCGGCCAGGGAGAAGAGGATATTCTCGCTCGTGTCGAGGTCGTCGTGCAACAGCTTCATGCGAAGAAGGGACTTTATCCTGGTGGTCAGCTCGAGGCGGTTTATGGGCTTCACCAGGAAGTCGTCGGCGCCGAGCTCGATCGCCTTTATCTTGTCGCTCTGCTCCTGGAGCGCGGTGATCACTATTATCGGTATGAACTGTGTGCGCTTATCGCTCTTCATCCTGCGGCATATCTCGAAGCCGGATATCCTCGGCATCATTATATCCAAAAGGATGAGGTCGGGCAGATTGACGGCTATCTTCTCGAGCGCCTCCTCGCCGTCGAACGCGGTATCGAGCAGATAGGGATAGGGCTTCAGCTGCGATTTCAGCAGCTCCACGTTTGCCGGGTTGTCGTCGACGATCAGTATTCGGGGTTCGCGTGTCATGCCGATTGCATAACAAAATCGCCGTGTTATGTCCACACAGATGCCGGTATTTTGTTTTTTGCGGCCAAGTTTGAAGGAGGCGCCGGGCCCTCTAGCAGGTGTTGACAGGGCGCCCTTCACTCTGTAGCTTGCCGCGGTCGGAAACGTCAAATGGGGGTAGCTATGTGGGGCATAATCAAGTGGCTTTTTATAATAGGTATAATCGGCGGCGCGATCCTGTGGTTTACCGGGATAAAGCTCGGCGGGAAGACGATCCAGGAGCACACGAAGCCGGTGCTGGAATCCCCGATGGTGAAGGAAGGTATAAAGGACGTCCGTCAGCTCGTCGGTGAGGGCCTCAAGGCGGCCGGAGAGGCTATATCCGAGGACATCACCGATTCCGAGAAAAAGCAGTTGGATGACCTGGTGAAACAGGAGATGATGAAGGGCAAGCCCATAGAGGGTGTGCCGGGTCAGCAGGCCCTTCCGCCGGCGGCGCAGGCTTATCCGCAGGCACAGCCGGCCCAGCCTCGTCCGGGTGCCGCCCAGATGCTGCAGCAGGCCGCGCCGGC
>DAONII010000135.1:0-4647 GCA_035405085.1 bacterium
GAAATAGTGTGGTCGTTGGACTAGGGAGTCGTAGCTTTTTGACAGCCGTGAAGCGCTGCCCAGGTGGTGGAACTGGCAGACACGCACGTTTGAGGGGCGTGTGGCGCAAGCCATGCGGGTTCGAGTCCCGCCCTGGGCACAAAAAAATGGAGGGGGCACTTTTATGCCCCTCCATTTTTTGTGCTTTGTGGTCAGGGCAAAAACAGATGATCTCCACATGTCTCGACATCCTGGAGCGAAAGATCATCGAACACATCGGTCCGGTCGCAGTTTCTGCGCTGGCCGATGATGTGATACGATTATCCGCGTCTTTCACGGAGGAACGCGACGAACTGCCGCATGAATACCTTGATGACCCCCGCAGCCTGCGCGCCTACCTGGCCGGTTTTTTGCTTACGAACGCCGCGAAGGTGCTGCATTGTCTCGAAGAGGCGTTTGAGACGGGCCTCATCCCCGCAGGGAACTTTTTTCGCATCCTCGATCTCGGCTGCGGGCCGGGCACCGCGTCCCTTGCAGCCTCGCTCTATCTCTCTAGCAGATTCCCCTCCGTGCGCGTTGAATTCACAGGGGTGGATCGAAGCGGCGCGGCGCTTGCCGAGGCCGATCGGCTGTTTCAGAGGATAGGGAGCGTTCGGCACAGATTCAAGGGATGCGCCGGTAAGATAGACGCGGATAGGCCCTCCGACGGCCTCTTCGACATAGTCATTGCCGCGAACGTCCTGAACGAATTCAGAGGACGCGAAACGCCCTTGAAATTGTGCCGGGGCATTTTGGGAAACAGGCTCCTTCCCGGCGGCCTTCTCGTCGTCATCGACCCCGCGCTGAAGAAGACGACCCGTCCCCTGATGGAGCTGAGAGACGAACTCGCCTCCGAAAGCGCCGTCCCTCTCTCACCGTGTCTTCACGGTCGCGCCTGCCCGATGCTGTCGGCAAACGAGAGGGACTGGTGTCATTTTTACCTCGAGTGGCAAAGGCCGCGCCTCATAGAGCAGCTCGACTCCTTGACCGGTCTCGACCATCGTCTGATAAAGATGGCGTATTTGATCCTTGCAAATAAGGGAGAGGGGAACAGGGAGCGGGGAGCAGGGATTTACCGGGTGGTGTCGAGTCCGATCGTGTCCAAGGGCAAGAGGGAGCTCGTGTTGTGCGGATCCGACGGAACCCTCGTCAGGGCTATGCGCCAGAACAAGCATGCATCGGAGTCAAACGAAGGCTTCGAACTCGCACGGCGCGGCGACATCGTATCGATGGGCGCCTCGGGAAAGCTGCTGCCCGGGGATTCGTTCGATGTGGTTCGCAGGTGGCAACGACCCCCAAAAGAGCGCAGCGATAAATCCCGTGAGAGCTGAGCTCGAGCGGATAGATTGGTCTGCGGGTTACGACGTGCCGGTGCGGAGTGAATCGATAAGCTCCCTCATGTCCTTCGGAAGCCCCGAATGAAAGGAGTACTTCTTCTTCGTCGAAGGGTGTTTGAAGCCCAACACATTCGCGTGCAGCGCATGGCGAGGAAACTCCGGCGTTTCGGATGCCGCCCTTTCCGCATAGAGCTTGTCCCCCAGGATCGGAAAGCCCTTTTCTGCCAGGTGCACCCTTATCTGATGAGTTCTTCCGGTGCGCACGCGCAGCTCTACGAGCGTGGCGTTTGAGTAGCGCTCCTTTACACGAAACTCCGTGACGGCCTTTTTGCCCTCGCCCCCTTCGGCCCTCCTCACCTTCTTTCCTCCGCCGAAATCGCCCTTCTCGAGGGGCATGTCTATTATGCCCTCCGCCTCCTCCATCCGGCCTGCGACTATTGCGGTGTATTCGCGCCGTATGGAGTGGTCGCGAAATTGCTGTTCGAGACGGCGGCCGTCCTTTGATAGAGCGAAGACCATTATGCCGCTCGTCTCGGCGTCCAGGCGGTGAAGCGGGCCCACGAACGAATGCTTTCCGCGGTGGCGACGGCGCATGTAGGAATGGATTTCCCCGAGGAGACTGTCGCGCTCACGCTCCCCCTTTTCAGAGGGGACCGCGAGCAGTCCAGCGGGCTTCTCGACGACGATTACGTCGCGGTCCTCGTGATAGATCTTCAGACGCTTTCTTCCCTGAGAGCCGAACGATTCGGAAGCTTCCAAAGATTTCTGGCCCCTTCCGCGACCCTTCGAATCCTGCGATCTGTCCCCGCGCCTGCCTTTATCCGCGCGGCGGGATCCCCCGCCTCCCTTCCCCTCCTCTTCAGACGCCGAGCGAGCCTTCTTGCGCTCCCTCTGCCTCTCGAAGTAGCGTTCGAGTGAAGAGCGGATCTTGACCTTCTCCTCGAGGACCTCGGCGCGTTCCATCGATAGCGAAGCTGAGGGGGCAGCCTCTTCAGATCCGCCGGCGCAGCTCTTTTCGGCGAGCTCCCTCTTTTCGAATCCCGGTGGAAGCCTAACTTCGACTTCGTCGCCGGCTTCCAACTCCCAGCCTGCGATCACGACGCGACGACGGTTGATCAGGACCCGTCCGCCGTCCAGGAGTTCCTTCACCTGGTTGCGTGAAAATCCGGAAAGGCGGGAGCACACCCATTTGTCGAGGCGCTCCCCCGCATCCTTCTCTTCCACCGTGAATTGTGTCTCCATATCCTGTTCTTTCGGGGGCATTTGTCCTTGCCCGCACTCTTCGCCCGTGGTATCCCTCTGATTCGAACACAGGAGGAACCATGCCGCGAATCGAAATGGCCGAAATAGAAGCTGAAACGCCGGTTGACTGGAACGTTCAGGGCATGCTCACGCTCACCCTGCCCTCGGACGACCCGAACGTGAAGCCGAACGTCATCTTGACGAAGGAGTATCTCCCGAAGGAGGTGGATCTCCCGACGTATTTCGGCCGAATCAAGGAGTCCATCGAGAAGCGCGGCATCAGGGACCTCAAGATATCCGACGAGAAGGATATCGCGATATCCGGCGTCCGGGGCAAGATGATGCTCTGCAGCTGGGACGTCTCCGCGATGGCCGACATGATGAAGCAGCGGGAGCCCGAGAAGCCCGCGCCCAACATCAAGCCAGGTCAGATGGTGAAGCAGATCCAGGTCACCCTTCTCAAGGATCGCCTTGCGATAAACATGACCGCAAGCTTCCCCGACGAAAAATTCCAGGACTACTACAAGCCGTTTCAGCAGTTTTTAAAGAGCCTGAAAATATCCTAGTCTGCTAGATGTCGAGGTTGCGCACGCTGAGCGCGTTTTGCTCGATGAACTCGCGCCTGGGTTCGACTGCGTCTCCCATGAGCACCGTGAAGATCGAATCGGCTTCCACCGCGTCGTCCACCCTCACCTGCAGCAGGCGCCTTCTTTCCGGGTCGAGCGTCGTTTCCCAGAGCTGCTCCGGATTCATCTCACCCAACCCCTTGTAGCGCTGTATGTCCTGGCCCCTGCGCCCTTCCGCCAGTATGTATTCCATCACGGTCTTCAGGCTCTGCGCGTCGGTCGAATCGCCGTTGTGCTGTATCCTGTAGGGCGGGCGTCCGAGCTCGGCGAATTCCTTCTGGAGGGCGTTGAGCTCCTCGAATTCCGGCGAACTCAAAAACTCGGTGTCGATGACCGTTTCGCGCTGAAAGCCTCCCATGGTGGTGTTATAGACGACGCGCTTCGCCTCGTGTTCGGCGTCCTTCTGTATGTCCACCTTGAAATCCTGCAGGTCCGGGTAAACCCTCGCCAGGTAATTTGCTATTCCGTCGAGCTGTGCGTCGATTTTGGGGGAGGGGCCGGCAAGGGTCTTCGTGGTGAGGGACGAGGCCGATACTATTCCGTCGACTATCCTCGGATCCCAGCGCTTCCTGAAGAGCTCGAGTATGTTGCTGTAGCGTATGAGCTGGCGCGTTATCCTGCCCAGCGTCTTGCCGGAATATTCCTTCTGTGATCCTCGCGGAACGACCTTTATCCCCTCCACTCCGAGGTCTATCAGGTGCTCCTCCAGCGTCTTCTCGTCCTTGAGGTAGCGCTCCTTCTTTCCCTTCTTTACCCGGTAGAGGGGAGGCTGGCCTATGTACAGATGGCCGCCCTCTATTATCTGGGGCATCTGCCTGTAGAAGAACGTAAGCAGCAGCGTGCGGATGTGTGCGCCGTCCACGTCGGCGTCGGCTAGCAGTATGATACGGTGATAGCGCAACTTGGATATGTCGAAGTCGGCCTCGCCGACTCCCGTCCCGAGAGCCGTGATCATGGTCCTTATCTCGTCGGACGAGAGCATCTTGTCGAAGCGCGCCTTCTCCACGTTGAGGATCTTTCCCTTCAGAGGGAGTATCGCCTGAAAGCGGCGGTTGCGCCCCTGCTTTGCCGAACCGCCGGCGGAATCTCCCTCGACGATGTAAAGCTCCGATACCGCCGGGTCGCGCTCCTGGCAGTCGGCCAGCTTTCCCGGAAGAGCGCTGCTCTCCATCGCGCTCTTGCGTCGGACGAGGTTTCTGGCCTGCCTGGCCGCTTCGCGGGCGCGCGCCGCCTCCACCACCTTTTCTATTATCTTTTTCGCGACGGGCCCGTTGTGGTCGAAGAATTCGCCGAGCTTGTCGTACACGGCCTGCTTAACAACCCCTTCCACCTCGGAGTTGCCTAGCTTGCCCTTCGTCTGACCTTCGAACTGCGGTGCCGGAAGCTTGACCGAAACGACCGCGCAAAGCCCCTCGCGTATGTCC
>DAONII010000136.1:0-1728 GCA_035405085.1 bacterium
CGCCGGTGCGCACGAGGAGCACGACGACGACGACATCGCGGCGCTAAAGAAGGCGATAGAGTTCGAGTCGAAGGGCGCCGACCTCTACGCGAAGCTGGCGGATTCGAGCACGAACCCGATGGAGAAGAGCTTCTTCTCGTTTCTGGCCGGGATAGAGCGCGAGCACCACGGCTCGCTCGCCGACGCGCTCGCCTACCTCGAAAACCCCGAGGACTACATGATGAGGCAGGGGCGCGGCGGCCTGGACGGCGCATAGGCCGCCTCTCAAGGCATGGAATACCTCATAGTCGCTGTCGCCTCTTTCGCGGTGTCGGCTCTCACCCTCTATTCCGGCTTCGGCCTCGGCACGCTATTGATGCCGGTCTTCGCCCTGTTCTTTCCGGTGGACGCGGCCGTTGCGGCGACGGCGGTCGTCCACGGCGCGAACAGCCTCTTCAAGGTTGCCGTCGTCGGCAGGGAAGCGGACCGCTCCCTGATAATCCGCTTCGGAATCCCGGCGATATTCGCCGCGTTCGCCGGTGCCGCGGCGCTCGGCCTGATGGCGAACCTGGGCAGCATCGCCAGCTACCGCATCGGCTCCCACGCGGCCCTCGTCACTCCTCTCAAGCTCGTGATGGGGCTGCTCATGGTCGCGTTCGCGGCGTTCGAGCTGGCGCCCCCGCTCCGAAAGCTCGAATTCAGCAGGAAGTATCTGGTCTTGGGAGGCATCCTCTCCGGCTTCTTCGGCGGGCTGTCCGGCCACCAGGGGGCCTTGCGCTCGGCGTTCCTTGCAAAAGTAGGGATCTCAACCGGCGCCTTCGTCGGCACGAACGCCGCGATAGGTTTCATGGTCGACCTGGCCAGAATCGCGACATACTCGTTTCTCTTCCTCGGCGGCGGGATAGGGGCGTCGCTCGAAGGGAGTGCGTGGCCGCTCGTGGTCACCGGGATCGGGTGCGCCTTCGCCGGCGTCCTGTCAGGCAGGCGCTTCCTGCACAGGGTCACGATGGAATCCGTTCAGCTTCTCACCGGCGTCATGCTCGCCGCGATCGCAATCGCCCTCGCCGCGGGTATCATCTGAACGCCCGTACCTTTCCTTGATCCGGCGAGGAGAACCTGCGGATTTTAGGGGTGCTCTGCCAGCCCGAGGCGGAAGGGCACTGGGAACTCTGATAGGGTCGGGAGGAGGGGGCCAGGCGGATTACAATCCGTCCTTTTGCCCGAATACGCACGTGTCGCCGCCGAAAGGGCTGGCCACGTAGAAGTTGCAGCGGGCCGAGAGGTTCAAGATGCCCCAGGCGGATTCCATCTTGCCGCCGGCGTAGTTGATCGCGCCGATCTGCAGGCCCTTCATGTCCCCGTTGATCGCCTGGTTTACAAGGCCGACCTGCACCCCCTCCATGTTTCCGTAGACGGCCGCGTTTACGAGGCCGACCTGCACCCCCTTCATGTTTCCGTAGACGGCCGCGTTCATCATTACGGCGAGCTGCACGCCGGTCATGTCGTGCACGACCGTGTTGAAGACCGAGCTCTGCTTCCCGCTCATCTTTTGTCCGGCGAAGTTCATCATCGCCACGTGAGTTCCGATCATCTCTCTGACCGCAAAATTCACAAACAGGGCTGTCCGATCCTCGGTCAGGTTGTAAAAATCCATGCATCTATCGATCGCCCGCGCGTGATAGGTCGACGCGAAATTCGGATCGAGCTCCACGGCCTTGTCATAATCGGCGATGGCCTCTCCGATCCGGT
>DAONII010000136.1:1828-4625 GCA_035405085.1 bacterium
GGCGAATGCGCGACCGTAATAGGCGGAGGCGTATTTCGGGTCGAGCCCGATGGCCTTGTCATAATCGGCGATGGCCTCTTTGTGCCTGCCCAGTTTGCCCCTGGCGATTCCGCGATTGCAATAGGCGGAGGCGTATTTCGGGTCGAGCTCGATGGCCGTGTCGTAATCGGCGATGGCCTCTTTATGCCTGCCCAGTTTGCCCTTGGCGTTTGCGCGAGTGGTATAAATGATCGCCTGCATCTCTCCGCGCGTCAGGTTTTTGAGATAGACCCCTTTGCCCACCGACTCCTTCGATATATTTCGCGGCCACGTCATGTAGTGATCGTCGTCATGAATTTTGCCGTAATCGATATTGAGGCGGGTCCCGGCGCCGTCGTCCCAGCGCGCAAAGACATGCCCGGGTACCTTTACGGGATACACCGGCCACTTCATCTCGTGAGCGATTGCGAGCACCACCATGGTCGAGGTGTCGCAATCTAGGACCTTGTCGGCGATGCCGCGGTGGAAGAACGGCACGCCGTCTTCCGACCCCGCCTTGATGCCCGCCGCCTTTATCGCCCCGTAAACCGCCTTGAGGCAAGCCTGCGCCTTCTCCGCCGTTTTGGGGTATGACGATGAGGGCAACGACTTCTTCACCTTGGCGAGGAGCTCGCCGACGGTCCGATAGGCGTTCCGTATCACTTGGGCGTTGCCCATCTCCGATTCGATCCCCAGGAAATCGTGAATGGGGTTGTCGCGGCTGAACACGCTCCCGGACAGCGAGCAGTCCCGCAGTAAGATCGCCAAAGGCCGGCGGTCGGAGCCGGATAGCTGAAGGTAGGTTTTCCACGCATCGGGGCCGTCCAGCGCATCGGGGCTGCAAAATGCATCGCGAATCAGGCGCGCGCGGTCAGCCGTCGTCGTCTCCGCGTCAAGTCTGAGATCGCGACTTTGGAAGACCTCCAGCGCCCGGGTGGTATGCCCGGCGTCGGCCCCTTGGACGCCCGTTGTCTTTGTTTCAGCCATGATGGTCATATTGTCGGTGCCAGCCCCGAAAAGTTGCTAAAAATGCATTTTAAACCATTTCAGGGCCATTTTGGAGGGCAAGCCCCCGTCAGCAGTCGTAGCCTTTACGTCCCCCGCCGTCACAAGAAAAGCGTATAATCCTTTCAGAGGAAGCTTATGAAGGTGAAACGCATCGTACAGGCGCTCTTGTTTCTGGCCCTGCTGGCCTTCGCCTCGGTCTCCTTCGCCCAGACCTGGCAGGGCACAGGAAGCAACTGGGGCAAGGGCTGGCGCAAGGACAGCTCCGGCAACATCCAGGGCACCGGCGACAACTGGGGGAAGGGCTATCGTCTCGACGGCCGCGGCAACATTCGGGGAACCGGCGACAATTGGGGCGGTGGCTACCGGCAGGACAGCCAGGGAAACCTGCAGGGCACGGGCAAGAACTGGGGCAGCGGCTACAGGCTCGACAGCCAGGGAAACTTGCAGGGCACGGGCGACAATTGGGGAAAGGGCTGGCGCAAGGACAGCTCGGGCAACATCCAGGGCACCGGAGAGAACTGGGGCAAGGGCTGGCGCAAGAGCCGGTAGTGATGGTTCTTCATCAACGGAGTTTATGCACATATGCAGATCACTGATCCCGATGATCTCAAAAGGATCAAAGCCTACATTGATGCCGTTGAGTGGCGCTTCGCGAAGACGATGCCCGAGATTCCCCACTACTACACGGTTCTTTCATGGCGACCCGACCTTCAGGATGACTTCTTTCATTTTGTGAACTATATCCACACCCATGGGTATATGGCCGAATTCGAGGGCAAGGATTACAAATACTTGAACGTCGATGGCCATAAGTATTGGACGATGGATTGGCCTCTTGAGGAGACCACACTCATCAACCGCGCGGAAATCGTTACAGAGCCTTCTTGAGGGAGCTCTCTCTGATGGGTCTGAAAATCGTTACATGGAACATGAAGTGCGGTGGGTCTCCTGAAGCATGGGATTACCTGCTCGACCTTAAACCACACGTGGCCCTACTTCAGGAAGCCGTGATACCCGAAGGAATAAAAGACCAATACATCGTTTTTCATCGATCGGCCTTGAGCAAATCCGGTCGCAATCAGCCATGGGGCTCCGCCGTAGTTGTCGATCGCAGGCTAAGGGCCACAGGGGTCGAATTGACGCCTCGCGCTCGTCCTTGGATTTCGATTGGCCTCGAGAAGTTCGGAGGGAGCTTTATTGCAGCCGATGTGGCTATGCCACAAGGGAATGTTTTCTTTTTGAGCTGCCACTCCCCAGCCTGGAATCTTCCTGTTGCAGAGTGCGGGATTTCAAAGGCCGCGCAGGACGAAATTCGAGGTAGCGCATCCCCAAACGACATTTGGGGAACGGATTTTATCTGGGAATACCTGCGAGACGAGCTTGTGGGCGATCGTCAGTTCGTCGTCGGAGGTGATTTTAATTGCTCGATCATATTCGACGACACTTGGGGCAGCGGCAATCAAGAGTTCATTGACAGCATGGCGTCTCTGGGCCTTGTCGACTGTGTGAGAAAATATCGTCCCGATCCTCGATCCACGCCGACATTTAAGAATCCGAAGGGCGGAAAGGTAGAGCATCAGCTAGATTATCTCTGGATGACCGAAGGCATGGCAGCCCTCCTGAGGAATTGCGAAGTTGGCAGCAGAGAGATCTTTGAACGAAAATTAAGCGATCATTTGCCCATCATCGCTTCGTTGGGTCTTAAAAGTTGACTGTGAAAATTACGCTGACTTATCGCCCAAACGGACTCATCGCAGCCAGCGCCTGTCCT
>DAONII010000137.1:0-4624 GCA_035405085.1 bacterium
AAGAGCATAGAGGACCTCAGGGGAAGGTCTTTCGCGTTCACCGAGCCCTACTCGACCACGGGCTACCTGCTGCCAAGGCTCCTCCTCGCCGACCGCGGAATCTCGCAGCCGGTGGATTTCTTCAGCGAGGTGGTCTTCGCCGGTCATCACACCGAGGCGATTGACGCGGTAGCCTCCGGCCATGTCGATGCGGCCGCGTTCGCATCCTACATGCTGCCCGAGGCGGAAAACGCACACGGAACAAAGCTCAGGGCCATAGAAACCACGCCGGAGCTGCCGCTCGAGCCGCTCTTCGCGAGCCCATCCTTCAAAGAAGAGACCGCCGACAGGATCCGCAATGCGCTGCTCGGAATGGACAGGCGCGTGTCGTCTGAGGTGATGGAGCAGCTTGGTCTCAAACGCTTCGTCGAGGCGAAGGACTCCGACTACGACGAAACTCTAAAGGACGAGGCACGGCTCGAAGAACTGCCGCCCCTACCCTACACGATAGACTACGGGCACATGCCGACAGCGATCTCAAGGGCCGAGAGGGATGCGTGGTCGCAGGGGCTAAAGCTCATAATGGTGGTGCCGGCCGCCGCGGCGCTTTTTCTTCTGCTCGCCACCGTGGCCGCCAGGGGAAGGATAAGGCACGATTTGAAACTCAAGTTCGCCGCTAGCCTCTTCGCCGCAATGATCCTCGTATCGTTCGCGGTCTCCGCGATGTCAGCCGCAAACCTCCGCGAGCGCCTGGGCAACGCCACGCTTGCGTGGCAGCGAAGCATAAACGTCTTCACCGCCCTCGCCTCGAGCGCAGCCGGACGCGGCGACGAAAACATAATGGGCTCGCTGGCCGACAGCCTGGCCGCACAGCACGGCATCAGCTACGTGAAGATCATACGAAACGGGTTTTACGTCGCCGACAGCGAGAAGCGCGAGACGGGCCTCTCCATCATGCCTAAAGTGATCTCGGGAACCTTCCGCCCTTCAAGCCTCCACAAAGACCCCCTCATAGACGCAACGACCTACATAATGGCGGGGAGCAGGCGCTTCGGCGCGGCGCAGATAGGGGTGGACACCTCATCGCTCCACAAGGCTGTAGCAAAGGCGTCCGCCGGAAACGCCCTCGCGGTAGCCTTGCTCCTGGCGCTCGGCGCCGCTATCGCGGCGGTGTGGTCGCGCCAGGTATCCGTGCCGGTCGAGCGACTGAGCCTGGCAGTTTCGGACATACGCGCCGGGCGAAGACCCCACCTCGACGTCGAGAAGGGCGACGACCAGATCGCGAAGCTCGCGCGCCTGTTCAAGGCGATGGAGACGGAGGCGGTGCAGACCGGGGAGCTTTTGAAGCTCAAGGAGAGGGAACTTGAGGCGGCCACGAGGAAACTAGAGAATTACGCCGAGGCGGAATCCAGAATCGAGGAGGCGCTCGAGGAGATAGAGGACGAGGAACCGGTTTCGGCTGCGCTCGGCGCCATAAAGGTCGAGGTGGAGTCGATGGCCCACTCCGCATCGGCTCCGGAGGCCGACTTCGAGGCACTCAAGGAGAAGATCGCGGAGATCGAGGCCGAGTTGCCCGCGCTAGCCGCGATGAGATCGACGGAGATAATAGGGGAAGCCCCCTCCTTCCTGAGGGTAATACGCGACATAGTCATCCGCGCACGCGACAGCGACCCGGTCTTGCTCCACGGCGAATCCGGCTCGGGAAAGACCGGCGTGGCGCGCGGGATACACGGCCTGTCGTCGAGGGCGAACCGCCCGATGGTCGAGTACAACTGCGCCGAGTTCGCAGCCGCCGACCCGGCGATAGTTCTCGGCAAGCTCTTCGGTTACGGGAAGGACTGCGGACTCCCCGGCGTACCCCGCGAAGGGCAGAGGGGCCTGCTCGAGGAGTGCGACGGCGCGACCCTTTTCCTCGACGAGATAGCTCTGCTTCCGCCGCAGGCGCAGGGCGCGCTGCTTCTCCCCATAGAGGGCCGCCCGTTCAACCCCGCGGCCGGAAAGGGCGCCCCGCGCTCGGCGGACGTGCGCTTCGTCTTCGCCTCGAACGCGCGACTGGAAGACGAGGTCGCCGCCGGCCATTTCAGGAACGACCTGCTCAGGAGAATACGCTCTCGCGGCTGCATAGACATCCCGCCGCTTTGCGAGCGAATGGGAGACGTGCCCACTCTCGCCGCACACTTCATGAAGCTCTGGGTTCTCGAAAAGAACCGGCCCATGAGCATAAGCCCCGAGGCGGAGGAACTTCTGAAGCTCTACGACTGGCGCCACTTCAACGTCGCCGAGCTCGCCACCGCGGTGAAGGTCGCCGCGGACAACGCCCTTTTCCGCGGCTCTTCGGTAGTAGCGCCGGAGCACCTGCCGCCCGAGGTCTTAAAGTGCGCACGGAGGGTTTCCCCAGACGGCCTGGCGGGGCTCTTCGACTCGGACGAAACCTTGGAGATAGCGGCGCTTCGCCGAAACGGATTCCGCATTGCACCAAGCGAAAAGGAGATCGGCTACGCGCCGGACGCGAAGACGCTCTCGAACCACCTGCGCGGCCTGACATACAAGGTGCTCTCCTCGACCGGCTGGCGCGCCGACGAGAGCTCGGCGATACTCGCCGGGGAGTGCGTAGCAGCGAGGGAACGGGTGCGCCGAAAGATCGATTTCTACATGAAAAACGCCGCTCAGCTGGCGGCTTCCGGCGGCGAGCGCAGGATATTCAACAACCTTCCGCAGAAATACCACCGCTTCGCCGAGGAAGCGATGGCGAGACATAGGAAAGCTTGACCTGAAAGGAAAGAACGATGCCGAAGACGGACGAATCCCTCTTTCTGCGCGCTGCGCTTGCAGCAAAGGCGATAGACCTCGCGCAGTTCAACGAGGCGATGGAGGCTCTCGAGCGAGACGAAAACTTCGACGCGGAGAAATTCCTGACCGGGCGCGGCTTCCTAAATGAGGATGGACTGAAGAGGGTGAGGGACGCGGCCGCCGGCACAGAGAAACCGCTTTCCGAAGACACGACCTTCTCCGAAAACTTCAAGGTGGAGAAGGTCCTGGGACAGGGCGGGGTAGGCCGGGTGTTCCTCGCGATAGAGAAGAACATCGACCGAGAGGTGGCGATCAAGGAGCTCATCGGCGAGAGGATAGGCGCGAACTCCGAAAGGGCCATGGCCCGCTTCCTGCGCGAGGCTAAGATCAGCGGCCAGCTCGAGCATCCGAACATAGTGCCGGTCTACCGACTCGACGTCCGCCCGGACGGGCGCTTCTATTACGTTATGCGCCACGTCGAGGGCCGCACCCTCCTCCACGCTATAAACGAGCAGGCGGGAAAGAGACCCGAGAAGGCGCTGGCCGGAAGACTGGGGCTCCTTGGGGACTTCATAGCGGTCTGCGAGGCGATGGGCTACGCGCACTCGAAGGGGATAATCCACAGGGACTTGAAGCCCAGCAACGTGGTCATAGGTGAGTTCGGCGAAACGATAGTCCTGGACTGGGGTCTTGCAAAACGCCTTACCGACCCGGAGACGCACGACGGAGCCGTCGAGGCAAATGATCCGTCGGAGAGCGACACCGGCGAGCTGAGGACTATGGCGGGCGCTAAGCTCGGCACCCCACCCTACATGGCCCCGGAACAGGTAGATCACAGCCTCGGCACGGTCGACGCGAAGAGCGACGTCTACTCGCTGGGCGTCATGCTCTACCTCATTCTCACCGGTGAAAAACCCTACATTGGAAAGGCGAAGGAGATGATGGAGAGAATCGCCTCCGCCGAACCATCCCCTTCGCCGCGGCGCTCGGATCTGTCGATACCTCCGGAGCTCGCCGCGATATGCGAAAAGGCTATGACGAAGGAGCGGGCCTTGAGGTTCGCGGACGCATCCGAGCTCGCGGCCGAGCTCAAGGCCTACAGGGACGGCAGGCTCGTGGGCGTGTACGCATATTCCCGCAAGGAGCTCTTCCGCCGCTTCATCTCCAGAAACAAGGCCGCGGTCGCGGCGACGCTGGCGATAGTCCTATCGATAGCCGGAGGATTCGCGTTCGCAACGCACTACGCGGTCATAGCCGAGCGCGAGAGGGCGAGGGCCGAGAACGCGCTCGTGGACATCAGCCGCCTCTCCCAGGAAGCGGTGGAGCTCGGGCGCAACACGGTCGCTCACTTCAACGCATTCTTCGCGTCGCTCGTATCCGAACTGAGGTCCCTGGCAGCCGCGGCCGGAGGAATTGATTCGCAGGCGAAGATCACGGCCTTCCTCACCGGCAGGAGTGATATAGCGGCGATAGTCGTCTCGAGCGATGGCTCCCTCACAACGCAGCCTGCAGACGCGGTCAAGATGTTCGGAATGCCGCCCGAGGACATAGCCAGGATGACTATAGATATCCCGTCCGGGCGCTTCGAGGCGACCGACGCGTGGAAGACATCGGGCGGTCGTCATGCATTTGCCTTGATCTTCCCCTCCGGGAAAAATCCAGGCGACTCGCTGACGGCGATACTCCTCATAGAGGACATCTTCCCTGCTGCCCTCGCGTTCGACCCAAGGAAGCACCCGTATCAGGTCTGGTGCATGGACACCGATGGAACGATAATTTACGATGAGGACGACTCGGAAATCGGAAGGGTTCTTTTCACGGACGAGAGCTACTCGAACTACCCCGAACTTCAGGC
>DAONII010000138.1:0-1652 GCA_035405085.1 bacterium
ACGGAAGGCTCCACGAAAGCCATGCAGTGAGTGGCCTTCTTGGAAACCTTCCCCCAGCTGGTGGCCTCTGAAAGAGTGGATCCGGAAAGCCCGCCCCAGTGAGGCGAATCGGTGGTAACCTGTATCGCGTAGCGGTGGCCGCCGGTGTCGCGGCCGAAGACGTAGGACATGACCACGGAGTCGTTTATGTAGTTCTTCGGAACGCCGCCCGCCACGTAGAACGCGGAAGTGCACGGCGATTTGACCACGATCTGCGTCAACTCGTAGTTGTCGCGTATTGAATCGATCACCACGTTTTCGCGCTTCGACTGCAGGCAGCGGTGGTAGTGCTCGGTGAGCCCGATGCCCAGCGAGGAGTCGTTTATGGCCGGGCAGAAGATCGGCACGCCGTGGCGCGCAGCGGTGCCGAGGATGGAGTTCGCGTCCTCGATCCTTTTGCCCAGGAGATAGAGAAACTCGCGCGTCGAATAGCGGCCGGGCTCAAGCCCGTCGGCAAAGTGCCCCACGGAGCAGTCGAGACGCCAGAAATTCTCCTCGTCGACGTAGGTGTCGTAGATTCGGTCGATGTACAGGTCGCGCAGATGCCTGTCGTCAGCGTCGGGCGTTCCCTCGGCGTGCCTGAAACCCATCGCCTGGTAGAGATCCTGATAGAGTATGGCGCCGGTGGATACGACGGCGTCGACCATCCGGTGCTCTATCATGTCGCGGATGACCTTTCGCAGCCCCGCCGCAACCAGGGGGCCGGCAATGCCCAAAAGAATAGTCGGGCGATCCGGATCTCTGAGCATCGTCTCGTATATCTCAGCGCATCTGCCGATGTTGCGCGCCTGTATGGAAGCCTGGCCGTAGGCGGTCACGAGGTCCTCGACCCTGTCGATCCTGTCGAAATCGATCTGGCCGACCGGCTTCGCCATGAGCCTCTCCTTCTCGGCCATGGACTTAGGATCCAACGATTCGAAGACCTCCGTCGACGGCTTGTCGAGCACCCTGAATTTATCGGTCATCGCCTGTTCTCCTTGATCTATTTGTAATCTACCCGTGCGCGGATTCGATTTCCTTTAACGGCGGATGGATTCATTGTCAAATTTTCCGATCTCGGCCGGCGGCTCGACCCTTCGCGTGGGAAAGAAGAAGGAGACGCCCAGGTTGAACATGATATCAGCGTTGATGGAGTTGCCGCCGGGCTTTGGGGTGGGATGTATCGGGGAATTCACGTCGAAGCGAAGCGCTATCCACGGCGGCGGGAAGAACACTTTCATGCCGCCCCCTATCAGCGCCAGCCACTTCCACTGGCCGTTTATCTGCGTAACTCCGCCGCCGAGCGTCATGAACAGCTCGCAGTCTATGATGCTCTTGCCGGCCCTCAGAGCACATTCGTTGCTGATCATGAGTTCGGCGTCCACGATGTGCTGATCCTTCGTCGTGAGGCTCTTGCCGAAGGAGCTGTCCGCATCCGCTCGTATGCGGCTGTAAGCGTAACTCGCACCTATTGCGAAGGTGCGGTTGAGGTGCAGGTAATAATGCGCGCCCGCATCCCAGGTGTTCAGCCACTCGTCGCCAAGGTAGTCGCCGCCGAAGACGCCTATCTCGCTCTGCCATTTTTTTGAATATCTCTGGCTTCGCTCCAGAAGAGCTTCCGAAATAGTCCTGTC
>DAONII010000138.1:1752-4563 GCA_035405085.1 bacterium
CCGGGAAACCTGTGACAGGCATCGAGGACCTCCTCGAAGGCGGAGAGAAAGCGGGCAACGTGGGCCTCGCCTATTACGAGAGGCGGGAGGAGCTTCACCACATCCAGGTTATGCCCCGCCACCTGCGTCAAAACCCGGTGCTCCTTCATCAGCGGAACCACGACCATCTGCGGAAAGAGGCTCTTCGAGAGCGTGTGAACGAGCTTCCAGCCGGCGCGCAGCCCGAAGGATTTCGGCTCGCCGAACTCTATACCTATCATCAATCCCATACCCCTCACCTCGGAGAGCATCTCGTAGCGCTCCATGAGGCTGCGAAGGCGCCCGGTCAAAAGCCCCCCTATGCTGGCCGAGTTTTCCACGATCCCCTCCTCCTCCATCGCATCGAGGGTAGCCAGCCCCGCGGCCATCGCCAGGATGTTGCGGCCGAAGGTGTTCGAGTGAACCACGCAGTGCTCCATGTCCGTGAAGACCTTGTCGTAGATCCAGCGCCTGTAGAGTATGGCGCCTATCGGAACGAAGCCGCCGGAGAGGGCCTTCGCAACCGTCACGATATCCGGCTCCAGGCCCCAGTGCTGGTGGGCGAACATCTTCCCTGTGCGGCCGAAGCCTGACTGCACCTCGTCGCAGACGAAGAGCGCTCCGTGCTTCCGGCAGAGAGCCTGCGCGGCAGGATAGAACTCGGCGTCGGCCGCGTATACCCCCTTGCCCTGAATCGGCTCGAAGAAAAACGCCGCGACATCCCCCTTCTTGAGCTCCGCCTCGAGCGCCTCGAGATCGCCCATCGGGATCTTCGTCGACGATATGAGCTCGCCGAAACCCTTCCTGAACTCCCCGCCGCCGTTTAGCGCCAGCGCGCCGGTGGTCAGGCCGTGGAAGGCGTGGTCCCAGAAGAGTATCCGGTCGCGACCTGTTGCGCGGCGGGCGAACTTTATCGCCCCCTCGTTCGCCTCGACGCCGGAGTTCGTGAAGAATACGGTGTCGACGCCCTTCGGCATGTAGCCAAGCAGCCTCTCGGCCAGAAGACCCGCCGCGAGCGGGGCGTCCATCTGTACCATGTTCGGGTAGGAGAGATCGACCGCGTCGTGCAGCGCCTGGCGCACCTTGGGATGGGAACGGCCCAGCGCGAAGACGCCGTAACCCGCGAGCATGTCGAGATAATCGTTTCCTTCGGCATCGTAGAGGATGGGCCCCTCGGCGCGAACGTAGTTTCTGTCGAAGCCGATCGTGCGCAAAACGCGAACGAACTGCGGGTTTATATGACGGGCATAGAGCTCGTGCTGCCTGCCGGAATGCTCCTCCAGCAACTTTCTGATATCGATGGACATATGGCATCCCTTCCGTGTCGTATAATCCCGGCATCCGCCGCGGGGTGCCGACGGAAAACCGCGTAAGTTCGCGATTCCTAGCAGAAAGTCCCCGGAGAGGCAAATAATTACTTATCCCCAACGGGTTGACTATCAGGCCCCTTTGCGGCTACCCTGCCGACCCCATGGCCGATAGTCGAAAGATATACCTGACCGATCAGGACCTGAACCGCCTGCAGGAGCTCGTCGCGCTATCCCACGGAAATTCCGACGTCGAGGCCCTCGAGGACGAACTGAACCGGGCGATCGTGGTCACCCAGGAGATGATCCCTCCAGACGTGGTCACGATGAATTCAACTGTGCGCTTCAGGGATATGACCAGCTCGAAGGAGATGGAGGTTACGCTCGTGTACCCGAAGGACTCCGATATGGGCAAAGGCCGGCTGTCGGTGATGGCGCCGGTCGGCATGGCGCTCATAGGCCTTTCCGTCGGACAGAGCGTCGAGTGGCCGCTGCCGCAGGGTGGAGTCAAGCGCCTGAAGATCCTCTCGATACTCTACCAGCCGGAGGCCTCCGGCGATTGGAACCTGTAGTCAAATATTCGAAATTCGAATGTTCGAATTTTCGAAACAATATCGAATGATCAAATGTTCGAATTATTCAAACAGGACCCTTCGGGTTTTTGTTTTGTTAATTTTAAAATTAAGACATTTGAGCATTGTTTCGAACATTCGAATATTAGTGCTTCGAATATTCCAATTTAGCGTCTGAATTACTTAATCGATCTCCTGAATCCACCCCTCGTCCAAACCCCACCTGTTCAGCGCTTCGCGCGCCTCGGCGAACTCCTCCTTGGTGATCCTGCGGCCGAGGAGAGGATGGCCTATTGCGCGGTCGGCCGGGAAGTACTGGCTCATCAGGTTCATCGGCACCTCTTTCGAGAGCTCGGTGGCGACGAATTCGAACACCTTTTCGGGTGAATCGGCAAGGCCCGGCAATACGAGGTGCCGGATGAGCATCCCGCGAACGCCGATCCCATCTTCGTCCATCTTGAGCGCGCCGACCTGCCGGTACATCTCCTTCACCGCCGGGCGCACGCGATCCCAGTAATCCGGCGCATCCGACCACTGCGCAGCGGCCTCGCGCGTGGCGTACTTTATATCGGGCATGTAGATGTCTACGACGCCGTCGAGGAGGCGAAGCGCCTCCATCCCTTCATACCCGCTCGAGTTGTACACGATCGGTAGCGCAAAGCCCTCCTTCGCCGCGATGCAAAGCCCGGCCAGAAACTGCGGCACTACATGGGAAGGGGTAACGAGGTTCAGGTTGTGCGCGCCGCGCTTCTGCAGTTTCAGCATCTTCTCCGCCAGGATGCGGGGGGGCGAGGGCTGCCCGTGGCCCATGCGGCTCAGGGGAAAGTTCTGGCAGAAGTTGCAGCACAGGGAACAGCCGGCGAAGAATATCGTACCCGACCCGCGAGTGCCTGAGATCGGCGGCTCCTCTCCGT
>DAONII010000139.1:0-4507 GCA_035405085.1 bacterium
AAGGAGGGGAAACTCCTCTTCCCGGCCGTATACGTTGTCGAACTTCGATTTCGTGACGGAATCGTTCACGTTTATGGCCGGGAAGAGGAGTTTCCCCTCCTTCTGCATCTGATAGAGGCGGTGGACGCCGGTCGTCGTCTCCTCGGATACGCCGCGGACCTCCTTCACCATTCCGTGCCAGAGGTTAGGGTTCTCCGCCAAGGCCTCCTTCAGGACCGCGTTTATGCAGCGCATCTCGTGGACGTCGGTCGGCTCGTCGAGGATCTTGGGGTTCTCCTCCGCCGCGTAACCGCGGTGGATGAGCAGCGTCGCGTCGCCGCCGTCGTCGACGATGAGGTTCGGACCCTTGCCGCCGGGGAAGGAGAGCGCGCGCCTCGTGAAGCCCCAGTACTCCTCGAGGCTCTCGCCCTTGAACGCGAAGACCGGCACCCCCTTCGACGCCACGTATGCCGCAGCGTGATCCTGGGTGGAGAAGATGTTGCAGGAGGCCCAGCGCACATCGGCGCCGAGCTCGACGAGCGTCTCGATCAAAACCGCGGTCTGTATCGTCATGTGCAGGGAGCCCGTGATCCGCGCGCCCTTGAGCGGCTTCTTCGGCCCGTACTTCTCGCGCGTGGCCATGAGGCCGGGCATCTCCTTCTCGGCTATCGCGACCTCCTTGCTCCCCCATTCGGCGAGGCCGATGTCCTTAACGCAATAGTCCGCCTCTTTTGCCCCGGAGCCGGAGCAGCAGCTGCACCTCGTGTTCTCCTGCGTCGCCATTTATCCTCCGATCGTAGTTTGGGCTCTCACGTAACCCTATTCGCGGGCCAATTCAAGGGGAAACTGCCTCGCGCTCCGCCCGCAAAAGCAATCAGGAACGGCATTCGAGAGGAACGCCGTCTATGTGTCCGGGCATGTTGACGCCGAGCACGCGAAGCGCGGTGGGAAAGACGTCGGCGGTTCGCACCGGCCGGATCGCAAGCGGAAGGTTCGTGAGGACCGGAACGCGCATGTGGCTCGCGTGAAGCGAACCGTGGGAGCCGCGGTGCTCGGGATGCTCGTATTTCTCCCTGAGATCGAAGCCCGGCTTGGCCGAGAGCACTACGTCGCCGGTGCGCGGCGAGGTGAAGAGGTGCGCTATCTGGAACGGGGCATCGGGATAGTCGGTGTCGATCGTGCGTTCAAGCGAAAGCCTCATGTCGAGGTCGGACGGCATGGGCCCGTAGCCGAAGGGATCGGCGCCCTGCACCTCGTAGTGAAGCGCCCCGCCGTCGAGGCGCACGCTCGCCCTGCCCCGCTTCGAGATGACGTCGACGCCGCCCTGGGCGTTTCTGGCCGCCACTATGTCGATCGCCTCCTCGGCGACGAGATCGTTTAAAAGCCCCGGCTTCATCCTCTCGAGCTCGGAGGCGGCGGTGTGGCGCGACCATCCGTCGTGGTTCTTGAAATATAGATGCGTCATCCCGTTTCCGGAGACCATGTTCGCGGCGAGCTTCCCCCTCTTCTCGAATATCAGGGGATAGAAGAAGGCCGGAAGGCCGTGGCGCCCGAGGAAGCCGTTCACGCAGAAATGGGAATTTGTCTTCGATAGGCCGTGGTCGGAGACGATGAAGAAGGCGGTGCGCTCGGAATCCCCCCGCGAATCGAGCTCGGAGAAGATCCTTCCTATCGCCCCGTCGAGCCAGCGGTACCGCTCCAGCACCTTTTCGTGGCGGGGGTGCGCCAGGTGCGAATACTCGTCTATTCCCGGGAATACCGCGAAGACGTAGGGAGGCCTTTTTTTGAGCGCGGCGGTGAGCTTTTCCTCCGCTGCGGAGTCGGTAAAGGCCCAGCGGTCGGTCAGGTGCGCGTAGTACCAGTGCCAGATGCGGCTTATCCGCGTAGCGTTGCGAGAGCCCTTCGCGCCGCGCGCTATCGGGTTGAATATGGAGAGCGAATCGGAAACAAGCTCGAAGACGGTCTTCACGTGATCCGTCATGTCGGAGGCCATCAGGAAGCTCTCGAGACCCACGTAGGAGCGATATCGGTCGAATGACCGCGTGGCTTCGTACCTGGCCTTGTCGAACCAGCGTATGCCCGGCACGTTGCAGGTGCCGGGGAAGCAGCCCGTCAAAAACGGGAGGTAGGCGGGCCCGGTCGTGGAGGGAAAGCTGGTGACCGCGGGAAGTGATGCGCCCGGTTCCAGAAGACGGCGGGATATGTTCGGCAGCCGGCCCGCGGAGAGCTCCTCGGCCATGACGTCGGCGCGCGCGCCGTCGGCCAGCAGCACCACGACCCGGTCGAATTTTTCAAAACGCGAATCCATAAATCCATTAACCGCAGTCCATGAGTCCATCAACTGCAGCCCGTGAGTCCACCAACTTCAGTCCACGGGTCCAAAAAAGCAGCCCATAGATCGAACGAAGATCAAACTTATGGACTGATGGACTTATGGACCGATGGACTGTGGTGTCTCAGTTGGTTCTGTCGGCCCTTATGTCGGAGAGCTTGGACTGCATCCTTCGAACGAGATCCGGATATCCGTGCTTCTTAATGATCGAGTCGAACTGGAACTTGTAGTTCTCGACGAGGCTCGCCTCGTCCACCACGATATCGAATATCTTCCACTCCCCGGAGGCCTTCTTGACCCTATAGTTCAAGGAGATGTCTATGTTCTCGGACGGGATGACGACCTTGGTCCTGACGAACGCGCGGGATTTGTTCGGGTTGTCGAACTTCTCGCCGCGATAGACAACGAAGTACTTCCCGCCGCTCTTACTCTTGGACGCAGACTGCTCCTTCGAAAACAGGGCCTTCTCCTCCAGGAGATCCGTGAGAAGCCCGACGAACCGGCTCCGCTCCGCCTCGGTGCGAGCGTTCCAGTGCTTCGCGAGCGAGAGCCTCGCCAGCTCGCGAATATCGAAGGTGCCATGGAGTATCTTCTTCTTGAGCTCACGGTTGTGGCTCTCCTCCTGCGGCGTCAAATTCTGACCCTTAGGCTTCGTTATGAAGTCGTCGAGCATGTCGTCGAGAGCCTGAATGGCGCGGGTCGGCGTGCCTTCGGGATAGTATCTCTTGGCCGGCGCGGAGGACTTCTGCGCGTACGCGGAAAACCCGAACACGATGACCGCGGCTGCGGCTGCGGCGATTGTCGCTATTTTGAATATCTGCATTTTCAACTCCTTTTAATCAGTTGTCTTCGTAAGTGTAATATTCGAACATTCGGATTTCGAATATTCGTCTATCGGCGCGGTTGCCTTCTGCCCTTCTTCAGGTATCCGCTCACGGTGAATCCGGCGAGCTGACCTCGCCGCGCGGCTCAAAATCCACCGTGGATTTGGTGGACGTGCCGCGTTCCACGCCAAGCCGCAGGGCGGGCTCCCAGCCTGCGGGCGTCTCCTCGTAAGCGGTGCTCTCTATCCCGTAGGTCTCGAAGCCCTCGTCGTCGTCGGCGTCGAATACATCGTATTCCTTCGCGCCCTCAGGGACGGGGCTCAGCTTCTCGTACTGAGCGAGAGTGACCTTCTGGGCGAGATCGGCCAGCGAGATGTTGTAGTCGTAGATCGCCTTGTAGTAGTAGCCCCTCTGAAGGAGCAGCAGCATCAGCGCGTCGCCGTAGCGCTGGTTGTCGCCGATTCCCATATCCTGGTTTATCTTCTGCATGAAGCTCATCTGCCGAGCTATCGACTCGCCCTTGCGGGCTCGGGCGACGTCCTCCTTCGCGCGCCGCGCGGAGAGATAGGCCTTCTTCAGCTCCAGCGCGAGCCCCCTCTTGGCTATCATCCTGTCGTAGGCGGCCTTGTAGTACTCAGCGCGCGCCTTCTTTATGCGCCCGTACGCGCCGTGGAAATCGAGCGTGCCCTTGAGCTGGAGGCCCACGCCGGCGCGCGTGTAGTTGAACGGGTCGTTGTAATCGTTGTCCGCGGTGACGCCGGCGACGTATCCGTGGGTGCGCCCCACCTCGGCGAAGAACGCGAAGCCGGCGGTCGGCATCAGTTTGAACTTCTCCAGCCGGTACTGGTGGCGCCTGGTCTCCACTCCGATATCCAGGAGCCTGGAATCCGGCTGCGAGTTCATCCCCGCGTCTATGTACTTCGACTCGTCGGAGAGATCCACCAGCTCGGGCTTCAGGTTCGCGCTCGCGAGCTCTATCGGCGTGCCCGGCTCCAGATCCATGTGCACCCGAAGTCCCTCGTAGGCCAGCTCCTGGTTCTGGCGCGCCTCCGCGAGCCTGCGCTCCAGGTCGACCTTCGAGGCCTTCAGCTTCAGTATGTCGTACGGGTCGAGCCGGTTCTCCTCCTTGGCCTCTTCCTCCGCTACGCGGTCGCCTATCTTCCTCACCGCGTCGTCGAGGAGGCTCGTCATCTCCCTGGCCAAAAGCGCCCCGTAGTAGAGCTGCTTGACCTGAAAGCGCACCTTCTCGGTCGCCTTTATCTCATTAACGCGCGCCGCCTCGACGCCCTTCTCGGCCATCCTCTTCGCCGTACCCAGGCGACCGAACGTGCCTATGGGCATGGCGAGCGCGACGTGTATGCCGTTGAAGAGT
>DAONII010000140.1:0-4468 GCA_035405085.1 bacterium
CTGATCGTAGACGCCGTTGAAGTTCTGCGGCCACGCCAGCGACTGGAGGCGGCATACGAGAACCGTCGCCTCGGTGGTCGTCGACTGGCCCTCGACCGGCACGCCGCTCTCGGGTATCGAGTTGCCTATCTTCGTCGCCGATACCACGGTGCTGCCGTTCCTCTTTATCGAGTACCAGGGGTAGGAGACGCCGGCCAGGTTGCCCACGCCGAGGTCGCACTCCTGGGCCTGCCCGTTAACGTTGAGCGGATCCAGGTTGCTCCTGCTGAACTCGTAGAGGACGCCGGGGATCGGCTTCGTGCCGGCGGTGAAGACCACCGCGTCGTTTCTGTCCTCGACGCCGTCGAGCCTGCCGTCGTTGTCGGAATCGCTGTCGAGCGCGTTGCAGATCTCGTCGCCGTCCGGGTCGTAATCGCCGCAGCTCGCACAGCCGTTCGGTATGCCGTCGGCGTTGAAAGCGTACTCCTGGCAGCCCTTCTCCTTGCCCATGCCGTCCGGAGTTCCGTCGAGATCGGAATCCATGAGGTACCAGCAGGTCTCGAAGGAGTCGCACTCGCAGTTGAAGTTAACGTCCTCGAGGTCGTCCGGGATGCCGTCGCCGTCCGTATCGTACTGCATGCCCAGCTCGGTTCCGGTCTCACCCGGCTCGGTGATGGTGCGCATCATGCGGCAGTGCTGCTTGCTCATCAGGCGCAGGTCGCCGTACGTGCCGCCCTCAGATCCTTCACCTTCGCCGCCGAGGATCGGGTCCAGGCCCTTCTCGTAGCAGCCGCCCTTGGAATCGCCGACGAGCTTTATCTTCTCGGAGCGGAAGCCGACGCTGTGGCTCACGTCCTCGGGGAACAGTATGATCTCGCTCTCGCCGTTTGCGTCCTTATCGATGTAGAACTTGAACGATCCGGTCTTCCCGCCGGCGGTGCCGCCGACCATCTTCGTGCCGGCCATGCCTACGCGGTACTTGGAATTGTACTCACCCACGTAGCCGCGGAAACCGTTGCGGTCGTAGATCTGCAGGCGGACGATGTCCTGGTTGAGCGTGCCTGTCGCGTCCTGAACGAAACCCTCCACGCGGATCTTGCCCTTGAACTCGCCGGTGGTGATCTCGGTCGTGCGCTTGAGGCATACGCCGATATCCGAATCGCTGTTGATGAAGTTATCTATCGAAGGGGCCGATATCTTCACGACGTCCTGGCCTTCCGCGGGGAGTATGAGGCCGTGCTTGTCGGTCTCCATCCCTTCGGTGTCCATGGGCACTATGCGGTTGGCGCTGAGCGAACCCTCGCTCCCGCCGAGGTCCACCGCGAAGCCGTCGCCGGTGATCTGTATGGAGGCCTTCATCCCTACGTCGCCGCCGATCACGCCTTCGGCGAAGACGACGCCGGAGCCGCCGTCGGTGATCTCTACGTCGCGAAGCTCGGCATTGAGCTTATTGACGCATATCGCCTTCATGTCGTCGGGGACGTTCGTGATCTTTAAGTTGTTGAGGATCACGCCGTTGCCGTTTATCGTGATGGCGCACTCATGGCCCTTGCCGGTGAGCGGCTTCGCGTCGAGGGTGACGACGTCGTCCTTGCCCTCAACCGTGAAGCCCTGGCCGCCGCCGATTATCTCGAGCGGAGAGGTCATCTGGAGCCTGTCCCCGGTGACGTCTATGGAGACCTTCTTCTGGCACCATTTCGACCACTTGGCCTCGGTGGCGTTCGCGTATTTCATGGCCGCGATGATCGAGAGGTTGCCGCTGTAGACGCCTTCCCAGCTGTTCTCGGTCACCAGACACTCGCCCGTCTCCGGGTTCATGCCCTTGGCGGGGTTCTTCGCGAATGCCGGAGAGGACGCCAGAAACAGCGCCACCGCCACCGCTATCATCCCGACCTTTGTCATTGTGCTGCGCATATCGGACCTCCAATCCCCCATTATCATTGTCAACTTCTCCCCCCTTCGGAGCCTTTAGTAGACCGGTATAAGCCAGGTGAGGTTCAAGGCGCCGCCTATCCCCATCGAGGAGCTCCACGACTTGGAGCCCAGGAAATCCTGCTGGTTCTGGTTCACCTTCCCGCGGCCCGGGAAGTGGTAGAACTCGGCGCCTATCATCAGGCTGTCGGTCGCGCGCCACTTGAGGCCTGCGCCGTAGCCGAGCATGAAGTAGTTGTTGCTGGCCGACCTCATGTCGGTCGAATAAGTCTCTGTGGAGAAGGACCCGCCGATCTTGACGCCGGCGCCGATGGCGAACCTGCGGCCGTCGTCGAGGAAGCGGTAGGCGTTGAGGCCCAGAAGCGGCTGGATTGTCGGATCCGCCCAGTACTCGCTGCCGTCGCTCTTGAACTGCTTCGCGGGTATGTTCACGCGGACCGAAAGGTCGGCCGAGAGCATCCACATGTCCTTCTTCTCGCCCTCGTCGACGTGGAAGATGAGGTTGATCCCGGGCTCCACTCCGACATACTGCTTCGTGAGAGGCGAGCTGTCGGCCTTGAAGCCGTCGCCAAAGACCAGGCCGGCGGAGATGCCTACTGAAAACTTCGCGCCGTCGCCGATGGCCGGCTTGTCCCCCTTCTTCGGCTCTTCCTTCTTAACCTCTTCCTTTTTAACGGTTTTTTCCTCGGCCGGTGGGGCCGCATCCTTGACCACCACATCCTGCCTCTGGGCCTCTCTATGAGCGTCGAGGCCCTTGATGACCGCATCGAGGGTCAAAAGGGTCTGCCGGGCCTTTTCGGCCTCCGGATTCGTGATCTCGGCGTCCATGTCGACTTCGCAGATGTCGCCCTTTCCCTGGGCATCGCAGATCGTGTACTGCGCGTCATCGCATTTGTCCCTTAGGGCCTTTTTGTCATCGGAGGAATAGGCCGCCTCGCACCACTCCAGCATTTTGTCGTTGTTTACCATCAGGACGCCGGCTGCTATCATGTTTTCCTCCTCTGTATTTCCCCTTTTAGGGGGCGGGTCTCAGGACTCCACCCCGTTTTCTCTCCACTCACATTATCGGAGGGAAAAACGAAAAGTTGCGTCCTTTTTGAAAATGTCGGGGTCAGGCCTTTACAATGTTACAGTTCGATAGGCAGAGGCGCCGGCAAACTGTCACACTGTAAAGGCCTGACCCCAATTTTTATTGACTTTTCAGGGTGTTAAACGTAGGGGCGAAATATGGCGAGAGCACCGCGGATACATGTACCTGGCCTGCTATATCACGTCATTTGCAGGGGAAATCAGAAAGGCGACGTCTTTCTCGATGAACAGGATTTTCGCGCCTATATATTGAGGATATCCGAGGCCCAGCTTATCCTCCCCTTCAAGCTGTACGCCTACGCCCTGATGTCGAACCACGTGCACATGCTTTTAGAGATCAGCGAGGCGCCGCTATCCCAGGTCATGCAGATAATCCAGCAACGATACACTCAGTATTTCAACATGAAATACAATAAGATAGGACATGCCTTTCAAGGAAGATATAAGGCTATTGTCTGCCAGAAGGACGCCTATCTGCTTGAGCTAGTCCGCTATATTCATCTCAACCCGGTTCGCGCCGGGATCGTCCAAAAGCCGGAGGACTACCCGTGGACCGGCCACAAGGGCTACATGGCTCAAAAGGCCGACCCCTGGCTTGAGAGGGACGCGATACTGATGCTGTTCGGCAAGGAGACTGAAAGCGCGCAGGCCCGCTACGAGGACTTCGTTATGGGCGGGCTAGGCCAAGGCCACAAAGATGAGCTATACGAGCTGAAGCAGCAACAGGTCCTGGGCAGCGACGATTTTGTCGACACACTGCCCCTTGGCATCAGCAGGAGCCGAGACGAAGAGCAAACGGATGAAAAGCTGCTGAAAAGCCTCAAAAACCGGGTCTGCGAGGCATTTGATCTAAAGATCGACGATCTTTTGGCCCCAAACTCACGAAATTCTGGCATTCCCCGCGCCGCCCTCTGCCTGCTGGCGCATAAAAACGGCATCAAAATACCCGATGTCGCCGCCTCGATCGGAATAAGCGCCAACACGCTCCGACAGACGCTATACAGATACAGGAATAAAGCGGCATCCCACCCCGCCTTCACCAAACTGTAGTAAAAATTGGGGTCAGGCCTTTAAAACGTTACAGTTCCAACATTCAGAACATAGATCTGTAACACTTTTAAGGCCTGACCCCAATTTTTACTACAAAAAGAAGGCCCCGCGGTTTTAGCGGGGCCCTCATTACAGCAATCATCGTCAACAGATGCATCAACCCTTACTCAGCTGAACCCCCTTCATTATATATGGCCGATCCATCCTGAGTCGGGGTTCGACCCTCCTGAACTCGAGCAGCTCCCTTGAGCCGGAACTCAGTTCTCCTCGACCTCGGCCTCGTGCCCTATCGCATCCTTGCGCGAGAGACGGATCTTGCCGTTCTCCGGATCGATCTCGAGGACCTTAACCACCACCTCGTCCCCCATCTTGAGGACGTCGGAGACCTGCTTGATGCGCTTCTCGTCGATGTTCGAGA
>DAONII010000141.1:0-4466 GCA_035405085.1 bacterium
CGGAGAGGCTGAAATCGACAACCTGATCGGAGATATCCACGAAAGCGAGGTGTGTGGAGGTGAAAGCGGTTATGTCCGCCGGCGACTTCACGCGCTCTATCTCCCTTAGCATACGGGTCATGGCCACCTGGGCCTCTGATACCCCGGAGCGCCTCCAGACCGTGAACATGAGGTTGTTGAACGGCTCGACGAGAAGCACCACTGTCAGCGCTATCGCAGCCCCGCCCGCGATACTGAGCACCAGCTCTATGAGTGAAAAACCCCTGTCCTTCATCACAGGTCCGCCTTCAGGTTGTAGAGGGTTATGGTCCCGGACCAGCCGGGATGCCCGACCGAAACCGCTACCCTCTTGAAATCCGCCGGGCAGGTCGTCGAGGCATCTAGGTCGGCCGCCGCGACACACGTGACCGCCACGGTCGAATGGTAGCCCGAAAAATCCCCGTCGAAGTTGGCCTGCGCAGCATTCGCCACGGAATCGTAGTCACGCGCCATCACCTCGTCCATCCTTTCCCTGGCGAGCAAAAGAGCGGTAGTCGAGAAGTCGATGTCCACGTTCTGGATCGTCGTGCTGGATATGACCGAACCCAGAGCGAGAAAGGACGTAACCACTATGACGACCGCCAAGACCGCGTCGATCATCGTGAAGCCGCCGCGGCGACGAAACCTGCTCATTGCACCTCCACCCTGCCCGTGTTCTTGAATATCTGTATGACCTTGTTAGTTCCGCCCGATGTGATCGTTACCGTTCCCGCGGACGAGAGCGCCGAGCCCTCCTTATCGACGTACGGAGTGCCCATCGGATCGAACTCGACCTTATCTCCGCCATCTATATCCACAGCGCTTATCGAAACCTGATACTCCCCGATGAGGTCGACCTCCAGGGTCGTAGCCCTGTTTGCAGGATTCACGACGTCCGTATCGGTGGTGCCGTCAGTGGAATAGACGTTGTAGCGATTTACAGGGTCGGCCTGAAACCGGATGCCGAACCAACCGTTGCGCACGCGGGCCTGCTGCTGTGCGAAGCGGATGTCGTCGATGATCTTGGATACTGCCGATCCGCTCCGGTAGCTCACTATGGAATTCCAGATAGCGGCCGACGCGAAGACCGCGAGCGCTCCCACTATCCCGACCACGAACACAATCTCTATGAGGGTGAACCCCCTGGCTGACCGGGCACGCACTTAAATCCTCCCCCTTGCCCCGACGATCGTCGACACACGCATCATTATGACAGAATAAGGGCCCGGGCTCAACTGCCGCCTGCAGAAAAAAACGCCCAAACTGCCTGATATAAGGCGTTATTTCTTGACGCATCGGACTCCTTCAAATAGTTGAAACCCCCTATGAAGCCCAGAGTACGCTTCGCCCCGTCACCCACGGGCGCCCTGCACATTGGGGGTGCCAGGACCGCCCTCTTCAACTGGCTATTCGCTCGCCACCACGGAGGAGTCTTCGTACTTCGTGTCGAGGACACTGACCTCGAACGGTCGACGAAGGAATTCGAGAAGTCGATACTCGACGGAATGCGCTGGCTCGGGATGGACTGGGACGAAGGCCCCTATTACCAGACGCAGCGCATGGGCCTCTACCGGGAACACGCCGAGAGGCTTTTGCGCGAGGGCAAGGCCTACCGCTGCACATGCACCCCGGAGGAGCTTGAGGCAAAACGCAAAGAGGCGATGTCGGCCGGGCGAAAGCCCAAGTACGACGGGACCTGCAGAAATGGCCCGAAACGCCCGGAGCGTCCCTCCGTCGTCCGCTTCCGCAGCCCCGACTCCGGAACCACGACCTTCCACGATATCTGCCGCGGGGAGGTCACCTGGGACAACGCCGAGATGGACGACCTCATCATCGCCCGCAGCGACGGCTCCCCCACCTACAACTTCACGGTTGTCGTCGACGACGTGACCATGAGGATAACGCACGTAATCCGCGGCGACGACCACATAAACAACACTCCGCGGCAGGTCCTTCTATACGAAGCGCTGGGATACCCCGTGCCGGAGTTCGCCCA
Source organism: bacterium (assembly GCA_035405085.1). GTDB lineage: Bacteria > UBA10199 > UBA10199 > 2-02-FULL-44-16 > JAAZCA01 > DAONII01. The sequence continues at coordinate 2,015 of DAONII010000141.1, forward strand.
CCTGCCGATGATCCACGGCCAGGACAGAAAGAAGCTCTCGAAGCGCCACGGAGCCACGAGCGTCATCGAATACGAGCGGATGGGCTACCTGCCCGAAGCCATGGTCAACTACCTGGCCCGCCTCGGATGGGCGCACGGCGACCAGGAGATATTCACGCGCGACGAGCTCATCGACAATTTCGATCTGTCGGTGGTCGGATCCTCCCCTTCCGTCTTCGATTTCGAGAAGCTGGGATGGGTCAACGCACAGCACCTGGCGAAGCGCTCGGACGCAGAGATCGCCGAAATGGCGATCCCCTTCTGGAAGGAGCTCGGCGTCGAGGCGACCGACATGGAATACGCGGCGGCCGCCATAGCCACAGTTCGGGTCCGCGGCGACACGCTCAAGAAGCTCGCCGAGGCTTCGGCTTTTTATTTCCGGGAGTCTATAGATATCGACCCGAAGGCCGCCGAAAAATGGCTCGCCGCGGCCGGCATCGAAAGGCTTTCGAAGCTGAGATCCCTGATCGAAGGGATGGACGAGATAAACGAGGCCGCCCTGGCCGATGCGTTCGGCGGCATGACGAAACAGATGGCGATCAAGATGACGGAGCTTGCGCAGCCGGTTCGCGTGGCGATGACCGGCGGCACCGCAAGCCCCGGCATCTACGAAGTTTTGGCGGTGCTGGGCAAGAAGCGCGTGCTCTCGCGCCTGGATGCGGCCATGCGGAAAGGAACGAACGATGTCCACAGCTGATGGCCTCGATTTTATCCGCGAGATAGTCGCCAGGGACATCGCCAGCGATAAACACGGCGGAGACGTTATCACGCGCTTTCCGCCTGAGCCCAACGGCTACCTGCACATAGGCCACGCGAAGTCCATATGCCTCAACTTCGGGATCGCCCTCGAACACGAAAGGGGGCGCTGCAACCTCCGGTTCGACGACACGAACCCGGAGAAGGAGGAGGAGGAGTACATCCGCTCGATAATCGAGGACGTAAGGTGGCTCGGCTTCGACTGGGGAAAGCACCTCTACCACGCCTCCGACTACTTCGATAAAATGTACGAATATGCGGAACAGCTCATAACCGAGGGCAAGGCTTTTGTCTGCTCACTCTCCGCTGAAGAGATGAGCAAGACGCGCGGGACCTTCACTACCCCGGGCACCGACAGCCCGGACAGAAACCGCCCCCCCAAGGAGAGCCTCGACCTTTTCAGGAGGATGCGGGCCGGAGAGTTCGACGAGGGAAGATACACGCTTCGCGCGAAGATCGATATGGCCTCCCCGAACCTGAACATGCGGGACCCAGCCATCTACCGGATCAAGAAAGCATCGCATCCGCGGACTGGAAGCAAGTGGTGCATATACCCGATGTACGACTTCGCGCACTGCCTCGAGGACGCGATAGAGGGGATCACCCACTCCATATGCACGCTGGAGTTCGAGGACCACAGGCCCCTCTACGACTGGTATCTCGACGAGCTCAGAACGCCCTGCCACCCGCAGCAGATAGAATTCGCGCGGCTCAACCTGACCTACACGGTCATGAGCAAGAGAAAACTCCTTCAGCTTGTGAAGGAGAGGCGCGTCTCGGGCTGGGACGATCCGCGCATGCCCACGATAGCGGGCTTAAGGCGCCGCGGCGTCACCCCCTCCGCCATACGCAGCTTCTGCGACCGTATCGGCGTGGCCAAGCGGGACAGCACCGTCGACGTGGGGCTTCTCGAGTTCTGCGTTCGCGACGAACTCAACAGGACCGCACCGCGCGCGATGGGGGTTTTGAAACCGCTCAAGGTCGTGATCGAAAACTATCCCGACGACCTAGTGGAGGAATTCGACGCTGTGAACAACCCAGAGGACCCGTCCGCGGGGACCAGGAAGGTCCCTTTCACAAAGACGCTGTATATAGAACGTGAAGACTTCATGGAGAACCCGCCGAAGAAGTTCTTCCGGCTATCCCCGGGCAGGGAGGTGCGGCTCCGCTACGCATACTTCGTCACCTGCAAGGATGTGGTGAGGGATCCGTCCACCGGAGAGGTGACCGAGATCCTTTGCACCTACGACCCCACGACGCGCGGCGGCAATTCGCCCGACGGCAGAAAGGTGAAGGCCACGATCCACTGGGTTTCCGCGAAACACGCGGTCGACGCGGAGGTCAGGCTATACGACAGGCTCTTCAATCACGAGGACCCCTACGAGGGAGGGGATTTCCTCTCGAACATCAACCCGAACTCGCTGGAGATCGTTTCAACCGCGAAACTCGAGCCTTCGCTCTCCGGCGCAAAGCCGTGGGAGCGCTATCAGTTCGAAAGGGTCGGATATTTCTTCGTGGACCCGGTCGACTCTCGCGAAAAGGAGCCGATCTTCAACCGAATCGTAACGCTGAAGGATTCGTGGCTCAGGATTCAGAAATCGGGCAAGGTCGACGGGTGAAGGGGCTAATAGACCTTCATCCTGCTGACGCGCATTCC
>DAONII010000142.1:0-4450 GCA_035405085.1 bacterium
CGCGACGCGATATCCAAGGCCGTCGACGCCGGGACCTTCGGCTTCTGCGGTATAAAGGTCGAGGAGCACAAATTCTTCTACGGCGTGCCGGGCGTAACGCAGGAGGCGCGCGTGGCGATGCTCGATGAAATCAAGGGGATGAATCTGTGACGGGATGCCCACCGCACCCGCAACGACACCAACAACAAGGAGACTGACATGACAGTGCTCAAGATGCCCGAATTCATAGAGATGGCGGTACGAGACGAGGAGACCGGCGAGGCCTTCTACACGGAGCTCGCGAAGGCAGCGCCAACCGACGACATGCGCGGCGCCTTCGCGAAGATGGCCGGCCAGGAGCGGGCGCACGCCGAGCGCTTCAGGAAGATGAAGGCGGAGCTCGGTGATTATAAGCCTGCGGAACGCCACGAGGGCGAATACGAGGGTTATTTCCATTCGCTGCTTGAGATGCGCGCGTTCGGCACGCCCGCCGAGGCCGCCGCGAAGGCGAAAGAGCTCAAGAATCCGCGCGAGGCGGTGGAGATCGCCATGCGCATGGAGAAGGACACGCTCCTGTTCTACATGGAGCTCCTCGAATTCCTGCCGGAGCAGCAGGGACGCTTCGTACACGAGATCGTCGGCGAGGAACAGATGCACGTAAACCAGCTCACAGCGCTCTCCCACAAGCTGGCGAACTGAACTTTGCGGTTCTCACTCGATCCCCTTTGCCATCAAGGCCGAGGGGATCGTTTTTTTTCGATCGTGACTATGCCGAGGGTGCCGTCCACGGTAACCGTATCCCCGTCGCTTATGCGCTCCGCCGCTTTCGGTATGCCGGTCACGCACGGTATGCCGTACTCCCTTGCCACGATAGCGCCGTGTATAAGCATCCCGCCCCGCCGCTCGACTATGGCGGAAGCAAGCGGCACGGCGAATGTTATTTCAGGCCCTATCGCGTCGCACACCATCACCTCGCCTCTTTTGAAATCGAACGCATCTTCGCGCGAACGGACTATCCTAGCCCTCCCGGTCGCCACACCCCTGCCGGCGGGCTGTCCAAGAAGCTGCCTCGCCAGCACCCCTCGGGAATCGGCCTTGGCCTTCTTTCTTCTTCTTTCCGGTTTCGGTCTGTAGCGCCTGTTTAGAAGTGCGCGGGCTATTTCGCCAGGCGAAAGATCCTTTCTGCTCGACCGGCCAACCGCCGCAAGACGATGCAGCCCTTCCTCGGCAGCGCGCTTAAGCTCAAGCTCTATGCCTGAGAGTGCCACGTTGTCGTCGTCGCGCAGCCGGTAGCTGGCCTTCGCAAGCGATAAAAGCCTCTTTGCGAAGTTTCGCTTTTTCTTCGGAAGGGCGGAAATAAAAGAACGCTCCATTTTTGCGGCGTTTGGTTTTCTTTTGCCCAAACCCTTTCGGGGCGCTTCCGCCATCCTTATCAAAAGCGAAAGGACCTTCGCGCGCGATTCGGGGGAATCGCCGCCGAGGATAGCGCCGTAGCTCCTGATCGTTTTGGCCAGCTCACGGCCGAAGGTCCCGCCCGGAACAATGCCCGCCTCGATCATTTTTCTCAAGGAACCGCTCTTTCGCAGGAGGCCCGCCAGCCTCTGCAGCGCCCTGTTTCTCATCACGCTCAGCGGCGAGGAGTCCTCCAGGAGCGCTATGAATTCGTGCGGGTCCGCCGGGCCCACCGCGTCGTTGTAGAACGATCCGAAAAGGCGAACGCCGTGCCCGAAAGGTATGCAGCTCTCCCAGTACTCGTCGGTCCATTTTTTAAGCGCCCTCTCCCTTCGCAGTATCTCAGCGGAGAGATTTTTGTCCGGCATCCCTTGAAGATCGAGGCGGCCGAGAAGGCGCGCCTCCCGTCTCATCCCGGGGATTATCTTTCGCTCGATGAGCGACTTGAGCGCCACCAGCTCGTCAAAGGAGCGGCGAAGCCCCGCGTCGAAGGAGCGGCGATCGGCTTCAGGCTTTTTGCCCTCGGTGGTTATCGGGCGGGACTGAAGCACGACTGCGGCCGGGCCCCTTATGGTCCATTCCATGTCCTGGGGTCTGCCGAAGAGCTTCTCCGCTGAGAGTACGAGCCGGGCTACATCCGCCACCTGCTGAACGGATAAGGCCGGTGAGTTGGGTTTTCTCTTTGCGCGCAGGCGCGGCAGAACCCCGGGACCCTTTCGGTCTATAATCCATCTGTCGGGTTCCGCGCTGCCGTCCACCAGCTTTTCCCCGAGCCCGCGAACCGCCTCCACCACCATCTTGCGCCTGTCGGCCGGGCTTCTGCTGAAGGCCACGCCGGAAAATTTACCGCGCACCAGCTCCTGTATAACCGCGGCCATCCTGCTCTTCGCCACCTCGAGGCGCATCTCCTTGCGGTAAAGGAGCGCCCGGTCGGAGAAGAGCGAGGCCCAAACCAGACGCAGGCTCTCGATTACCGCGCCCGTCCCCCTCACATCGAGAAAGGACTCGTGCGCGCCCGCAAACGACGTCCTTGCGGAATCCTCTCCGAGCGCGGACGACCGGACTGCAATCGCAACATCCCCTATGCAGGAACCTACCGCGGACTCTATCTCCGCCTCCATGTGCCTCGGAAGCGGCGTCTTCAAAAAGAGGTTTCGTATCCTGATCGAGGCGTCCCATAGCTCCTCCCAGCGCATCTCCTCTAAATTCTTCCGCGCGAGCTCCATGCCTATCTTGACGCGCAAACCTGTCTCGTCGACGAAGGCGTCGTAGAGTTCGGAAGTGGCGCAGATCGATCTGGGTACGGCAAAACCGGCGCGCGAGAGTTTCGTCAGCGCAAAAAACTTTCCGCCGACGAGCGCGGACTGCGTCGCCTCGGGGTCCTCAAATCCCAAAATCCTGCGTTTCATTCCATCTCCAGTTCGAAGACCTCCTGAAACCGGCTCACAACAACGTACCTTCTAACCGATAGCTCCATGAGTGCGGTGCTACCGGAGAGCACGAATTCCGCGAGGTGCGGATGCCGCTCCATGTAGCTTTTTTCCGCCCCGGATCTCTCCGAACCCGAGAGCTCTGCGACCGTGCCCACCGCAGTGACCCCGGTGGCGTCGTGGATGTCCCGTGCTGCGTTGGAGCGGTCGTCCACCAGAAGGGCCGCGCGTGGATCGGCCTTGATATTTGCGTACTTGCGTGTCTGCCTCGGCGTCGAAAAGACGATACGGCGGCAGTTTTCGGACGCTTTGAACGCAACGAGCGTCGCATGAGGCCCGTCTCCGCCGGATGTAGCCAGAACTCCCACGTGTCGGCTCGCCAAGACATCCCCGATCCTTCCCATCAAATCGCCACGGTCCATTGTTCCTCCCGGCCTCTTGATCCGTAAAACTTCCCCGTTGCCTAATGGCTTTTTTTTCATTATCATCCGTGCGCCGGTATCCATTATACTCGGCGAGGCCGTGTGGCAACGCCGAACTTAACCGAAAAGGGGGAGGGGATATGCACGCACTCAAGATCGTAGCGCTGGTGCTGGTGATCGTGGGCGGGCTCAACTGGGGGCTGGTCGGCTTCTTCAAATTCGACCTCGTCGCCGCGATCTTCGGAGGCCAAGAGGCGATGCTGTCGCGCATTGTTTACGCCCTCGTCGGCCTGTCGGCAGTTTCGATCATCATCATGATCAAGCACTTCCTCAAAGCGCCGCAGGCTTGACGCAGAGGTGAAAAGGAAACAGATTTGGGGGCGGGCAAAACCCGCCCCCTTTTTTTGGCCGTCACGAATCTGGAGGAGCTCATGCGAAAGATATTGGGGATAGAGCTTGTCGGTTTTATAGCGGTCGTCGCAGCCATCTGGATAAACGAGCTCCTCGACCTGCCCCACAGAATATTCGGCCAGCCGCTTGTACCCTTCAGCTTCTACGAAGCGCTCTTCGAGAGTTTATTCATCGCGCTGCTCGCCGTGGGCGTCATGCACCTAACGCGCAAACTGACGTTACGGGTTACTGAGCTCGAATCCCTTCTGCCTATCTGCTCATTCTGCAAGAGGATCAGAAAGCCGGATTCGGACCCGGAGAAGCAGGAATCCTGGGAGACGATGGAGCACTACATACACGCGCGCACCGGATCGCAGTTCTCACACGGGCTGTGCCCTGAATGCCTCGAGAAGCACTACGGGGAAGAGTTGAGGCGGAACTGAGAGAAAACAATCCAGCGCGGAGCTGGATTGCTTCATCGCTTCGCCCTCGCAATGAAGCGTAAATATAAAGAGGCCGGCCCTCGCGGACCGGCCCTCTCTTTTCGTCGTCGTAGCCGCCTAAGCTACCGCTTCTTTCCCCTCGGCGGAGGCTTGCGATTGGGGCTTACACCCGGCCCGCCCTTCGGTCCGGGGGGATTTTCCCAGTTCGTACCCGGGCCTCCCCTTTTGCCCGGAGGATTGTTGTCCCGGTCCTTATATCTCGGCCCCGCACCCGGCCCACCGGCTGGCCCGGGGGGGTTGTAACCTGCGCCAGGACCACCCGCCGGCCCCGGAG
>DAONII010000143.1:0-4442 GCA_035405085.1 bacterium
CTATGCTGACCCTGCCGCTTATCGGGTTCGTGGACAGCGAGTAGTTGACCTCGTCCTCCTCGTCGCGCAGGTTTATTATCGCCCTCTCCACGTAGCCGTTCGGAAAGAAGTATATGAACTCCTTACCGCCCTCCACGGGATATTGCCTGTGCTCGACGTGCAGGTCCTTGAAAAAAACGGTGTCGGGAAGCTTGGTTGGACGCAGGAGGTGGGAGTCCACGGCCCCGAAATTCGGCTCGGGTGCCTTGAGCTTATGGACGCCGTCCTCGAAGACCGGCTCCTCCTCTTCGGGAGGAGCGGCCTCCTCGCCTTCCTCCCCCGACTTCTCCTCCTCGCTGGAGGCGAAGGTGCGAGGTTCCTCCTTCGCCACGACTACCGGGTCGGCTGTGGCCTCCACCCAGTAGGTCTGCTCCTCGAAATCCAGCACGAGGCGGATGTAGAGCTTCTCCATCGCGGCCTTGTTGTAGAGATAACGGATCGTGGAGGAGAGCTTGTTCGTGGTCTTCTTCATGTCCAGCTCGAAGACGCGGTCCATCTGGCCGACCGCCACGCCCATTATGAGGCCTATCAGGGCCAGCGCCACCACGACCTCTATGAGGGTGAAACCCGCCCCCGGGCGGGATCTAGCCCGCGGCAGGACATCCCCGAAGCTGTGCCTTATAGGACTCATCGATTTCGGCCATAATACAAGACCCGGGACCCAAACGCAAAGGCTTGAGTCCCGGGTCGAAAACCCTTTGCATGAAAAAAACTGACGTTATTCCAACTCCTCAAAGGAACTGATATCGGAGTCCGGACCCTCGCCCCCCTCCTGACAGTCGCGGCCGAGGGAGTAGATCTCGTAATCGTGCCCCTGGATTCCGGGGCTGTAATACTGGTAATCGCAGTCGAACGGATCCTTCGGAATCTTGCCGCCCTTTAGATAGCCCTTGGGCGGATAACGCTTGGGTATCCTGCCGATCGTCGGCTTCTCGACCAGCGCCGAAAGGCCCTGCTCCGTAGAGGGATACACGCCGGCATCCCGGCGATAGGCCTCCAGGGCGTCCTCGAAGCCCTTGATCTGCGTCTTGGCGGTCTTCATCTTCGCCTCGTCGAGGCTGTCCAGCACGTTGACCGTGACCACGGTGGCGATGAGGCCAAGGATCGTGATGACGACCATGATCTCGATCAGCGTCATACCGCGGGCGTTTCCAAACAATCTCTTCATGGAGCATCCCCTTTCATTATAAGCGGCCTGAATCGACCCCCTGTCCATGGAATGCTGATACCGAATATTCAAGGGCAAATCAAGCCCTTTGCCTCGCGCCCCCGACGCGGCACGTCAGAGCGAATTCAGCTTTATTATGGGCAGCAGGATGGACATGACGATGAACGACACTATGACCGCCATCACGAGAATCATGATGGGTTCGAGGAGCGTGGTCAGGGTCGACACGGTGTTGTCCACCTCCGTGTCGTAGGTGTCGGCTATCCGCTCCAGCATCCTCTCGAGCTCTCCGGTCTTCTCACCTATCGAAATCATGTGGGTGACTAGCGGCGGGAACTCTCCGCTGCGCCTGAGCGGTTCCGCAACGCTCTGCCCCTCGCGGACGTTGTCGCGGGTCTGCTCTATTATAGCGCGCAACCTGGTATTCGTTATGATGTTGCGCACGATGTCCATCGCCGTCAGAAGGGGCACGCCGCTCGAGAGCAGCGTCGATAGCGTCCGCGTGAAGCGGGAGACGATGACCATCTTGTTGAGCTTTCCGAACAGCGGAACGGTGAGCATCTTTTTGTCCCACCAGGCCCTGCCTCCGGGCGTGCTGAGGAAACGCTTCCCGCCGTATACGGCCACCGGCACGAGCAGAATGAAGACGTACCAGTAATCCGTTACCGCGTTTGAGACCCCCATCAGAATCCGGGTCGGGAGAGGCAGCGTAGCCTGCATATCTATGAATATCTTCGTAACCTTCGGCACGACAAACGTCAGCAGCATGATCATCAGGACGACGCCCACGAAGGACATTATCGCCGGATAGATCATCGCTCCGATGACCTTGCTTCTGAGCCTCGACTGACCCTCGGTGAAGTCGGCCAGGCGTTGGAGGACTATCTCCAGGGCGCCGCTGCTCTCCCCCGCGTTTATCATATTGACGTAGAGGTCGCCGAATATCTTCGGGTGGCCGCGCAGCGCATCTGAGAGCTTGCTGCCCTCTATAACCCTCTCCCTGACCCCCGCGACGATCTTTCGGAGCTTGGGGTTCTCTATCTGGTCGACGAGCGCGGCCAGCGCGTCGACGAGCGGTATATTGGCGCCGATCAGCGTGGCCAGCTGCCTGGTCATGATCGCCACGTCCTGGACCTTCACCCTCTGGAGAAACTTGCCGATGTCGACCTGCATGGACAGGCCGCCCCTGCCCCCGCCGCCCTTACCCTCTACGCCGATCGTGGTGGGGAAGACCCCCATCTTTCGGAGCTTGGCGCGCGCGGCGCGCTCGTTGTCGGCGTCGACGCTGCCGGCGGTCCTCTTGCCCTTGGAGTCTATGCCTGCGTATTCGAATATCGGCATGGCCTAGCCCGCCTCCTCCTGCGTCACCCTCAGGACCTCCGCGATGGTGGTGGCGCCGGTAACGACCTTCGCCGCCGCGTCCTCCCTTAGGGTCTTCATGCCCTCGGCGATGGCGACCTTCTTTATCGTCGAGGCGTCCGAACCCTTCATCAGCTCCGCGCGAACCGCGTCGCTGACCATCAGTATCTCGTGTATGCCGGCCCTGCCGGCATAGCCGGTCTCCATGCAGTTGGGGCAGCCTACCGGACGGAAGATCTGCTTCCCCTTGAGGTCGGCCAACGTGAGGCCGATCTGCTCTATCTCGGCCTCCTCCGGCGTGTATTTCCTCGCACAGTCGTGGCAGACGGTCCTAAGCAGCCTCTGGGCCGCAATCCCCAAAACCGATGACGCGACGAGAAAGGGCTCGACCCCCATGTCGATGAGGCGGGTGATCGAGGACGGGGCGTCGTTGGTGTGGGGCGTGGAGAGCACCAGGTGACCGGTGAGCGAGGCCTGTATAGCTATCTCGGCGGTCTCATGATCCCTTATCTCGCCGACCATTATTATGTCGGGATCCTGCCTGAGAAACGCCCTGAGGCCGGAGGCGAAGGTCAAATCTATCTTCGGGTTGACCTGCATCTGGTTCACGCCGTGGAGCTGGTACTCGACCGGGTCCTCGACCGTGATGATCTTCACCTCGTTCGTGTTGAGCCTCGAGAGAGCGGAGTAAAGGGTCGTCGTCTTCCCTGATCCGGTCGGTCCGGTGACCAGGATGATGCCGTTGTGGTGTTCCAGCAGCTTCTTGAACGTATCGAGGTTTTTGCGGGAGAACCCAAGCGTGTCGAGGTCCAAAAGGACCTTCGAGGCGTCGAGAAGCCGCATGACTACGCTCTCGCCGTGAGCCGTGGGTATCGTCGAGACGCGGATATCGATATCCTTGCCGGCTATCTTGATCCTGATCCTACCGTCCTGGGGCATCCTCTTCTCGGCGATGTTGAGCTGGCTCATGATCTTCACGCGCGAGATGATCGCATTCTGGGCCCGCTTGGGAGGCGCCATCACGTCGTAGAGTATGCCGTTGATCCTGAAGCGTATCTGAAGCTCCCTCTCGAAAGGCTCGATGTGAATATCCGATGCCTTCTGCTTCACCGCGCGGAAGAGCAGCGTGTTGACCAGCCTGATGATCGGGGCGTCGTCGTCGGCGTCGAGGAGATCGACCGGCTCGTTGAAATCGTCGGCTATCTCGTCCCCTTCGCGCAGCTCCTCCATCGCCTCGTCGCCGGCGCCGGTGGACTTGTTGTAGACCGCGTTTATGGCGTTCACTATCTCGTAGGATGAGGCGATCACGGGCCTGATGTCGCAGCCGTAGAGCATCCTCAAGTCGTCGAGAGCGAAGAAGTTCGTAGGATCGGCTATCGCCACCAGAACGGAGCTGCCCTCCCGCCTGAGGGGAAGGACTTCGTTCTGTTTCGCGTAGTTTATCGGGAGATTTGCGACGAGATCGCCGGCAACCTGCTCCACCTCGATCTTGTTCTCGTAGGGAAACCCCAGCTGGATCGACAGCGCCTTTAGGACGTCCTCGGTCCTCAAAAACTTGAGCTGGACGAGGGCCTCGCCGAGCTTTATGCCGCGCTCGCGCTGAACCGCCAGCGCCTGCTCGAGCTGCTCTTCGGTCAGCGAGGTGACTTCCAGAAGGATTGATCCGAGGCTGCGCGTTTCCATAGAGACTGAGGTCGTCGACCGACGACGCGTGATCGGTGGTTGCCCGAGGGGGTCTTTCAAACGATCACATGCAGCCGGCCTGCAACCGCGTACTTCAATATGCCAGATCTATATCCGCTGCCCTCGGGCTCCCCGGCGAAACCGCGGCGGGCGGCTTCGATTTCGACGACGCGGCCGCGGACGACGTCGGAGG
>DAONII010000144.1:0-2495 GCA_035405085.1 bacterium
GCCGGAGACGCGAAGCGCCGCGAGCCCCGAACGGACGGGGGCGCTCCGGGGCGGGTTGAAGAAGGGATAGTCGGAGCGCCTCGCGCCTTCCGGCCAGTCCCCGCCGGCAATCGCGGGAAAGGACGCGACGACGATCAGGGTAAAGATCAAGGCGGCAGCCTTCATGGTGCCGAATACTAGATATCTTTTCCCATGTTTGTCTAATTCTTTTGAACGAGGCGCAAAAAAAGGGGGCGCCGGCTTCGGCGCCCCCTAAACATCCCGCTAAAAACTCTCTTCTCAGTTGCCCCTCTTGTTCATCAGGGACGTCTTGATGTCATTTACGATGAAGGAGCGGAAGTTGTTCTGAACGTCCATCGCCGTGTACGGGCTCGTGCTGACTATCCTGCCCTTGCAGTTCTCGAGCATCTTCGCCTGGTCCGGCGTGATGTTGAGCTCCTTGATGAGCGCCGGGTTCGTGTGCTCCTTGATGTTGTAGGTGATCACGTAGTCGCCGCCTTCCATCTGGTAGGTCCAGTCGACCTTAAGGTCCTTGATGACGCCGTTCTTCACGTCGACCTTCGTCGTCCCGGCGACCTTCCCCTCGGTCTCCGTCGTCTTCTTCTCGATCTTGACGCCATCCGTCTTGACCTTCGTGTCCGTCTTTATGGCGGTGTCGGTCGTCGTCACCTTCTGCTTCGCCGTGCCTTCCGGCGTCTTCACCGTCTTCGTCTCAACCGTCTTGTCGCCCTTCGTCTTCACCGTCTCCTTCACCGTCGTCTCCGCAGCATAGGCGCTAAACGCGAGGCCCAGCACCAACGCAACCGCAACCGCCATCGTCTTCTTCATATCGCTCCCTCCTGGGTTATGGGTTCATCCCCTGTATGCGGCGCCATCTACCACCACCCCCAGGGGGCGCGCAAGCGGTTTCTTGCGTTTTAAACGCCCCGGCGCAGGGGCATGGATTCGGTTGCCCTAAACACCCGCGGGTGGTAAAAACCCTATCGATACACACACAACCGAAGCCCGGAGGAAACGTGGAGTCCACAGGATCTCGCAGGAAAAAGGGGAAGGGGGGCTTTTCCCAGATGCTCGACAGGTTGCTCCCGAAGGTGGAGATGGGCAGGACGGACCGGCTGCTGGAGATAGTGGCCGCGGCGCTCATGGCTTTGGCGACCATGGGGTCCGCCTGGAGCGCCTACCAGGCGACCACCTGGAGCGGCGTGCAGACCTTCCGGCTCAACGAGGCGAACGCCGCCCGGGCGCTTGCGACCAGGTACTGGAACGAGGACACCCAGTTCGTCGCCTTCGACGCGACGATGCTCATAGACTACCTGTCTGCGGAGACGAGCGGAAACAGACACCTGGCGGATCTGCTGCGCCAGCGTTTCCGGCCCGATTTTCATGATGCGGTCGAGGCGTGGCTTGCGCTGGACCCCTTCAACAATCCCGTCGCACCCCGCTCGCCGTTCGTCATGGACGAGTACAAATCGACCCTCAAGGACAAGGCCCTGGGATACGAAAAGCTGGCGTCTCAGAAGACTCTGGAGGGGAGCAAGGCGAACCGCATCGGGGACAACTACGTCCTGCTCACGGTCCTCTTCGCCTCCGTTCTCTTCTTCGCGGGTATCTGCGTGAAGTTCAAGTCGCGCAGGGTAAAGGCGGTCATGCTGTTCATAGGGCTCATCGCCTTCGCCTCGACCGCGATAGTCCTTACCACCTTCCCGGTAACGGGCAGCGGAGTGAGTGTAGCCAAAATCCCCTGACCCGCGCAAACCTCACATGGGCCGCGCCTGGAGAACGACATGAACGAAACGCTTCCAACCGCAGACATGAAGCCGCCGTCCGCGAGGCTTATCTGGGGGGGAGGGTTCTTCATCCTCGCCTGGATACTGCCCCTGTTCATCCCGCTGGTGATAGCCTCGGACCTATCCGCCGAGGTCAAGACCGCCCTCTCCGGATTCATGCTCATAGGCCTCCCGGAGGTCGCCACCCTCATAGCGGTGGCGATACTCGGAAAGCCCGGCTTCAACTGGCTCAAGGTCCGCATATTCGCGCTGATCAAGAGGGCAGCGCCGTCCGCGAAGGTCGGGCGAACCCGATACTATGCGGGCATAGCCATATTCGTCGCTTTGCTCGTCCTCACGACGGTCGAGCCCTACGTCGCGGATTTCGTGCCGGGGCTGGAGACACACAGGAGGTTCTACACGGGGGCGGCCGACATCGTCTTCGTCGTCACGCTTTTCATACTGGGGGGTGATTTCTGGGACAAGCTGCGCTCCCTCTTCTCATACGACGCGAAGGCGCATTTCCCGAAGTGAAATCTAAAAGCGAGCCGCGTAGGAAAGCCCTGCCGCTCCCCGGGCGGGGTCAAAGACCGGAGCAAAACCGTACACCCAGCCCTGCTCCGCCTCGTGGCGCTTGTTCGCGGCCCACACCTGCAAAAGCCCGCCGGTGAGGCCCAGCGCCAACCCCGAGGCGCCTATTATCCCGCCGATCTTCCTGTCGTCGGGCTT
>DAONII010000144.1:2595-4422 GCA_035405085.1 bacterium
AGCGCATCGGTCCTCGCCATCCCCCGGCCCCTGAGCGTGTTCGTGTAGTCGACCTGCAGGATCGCGTTCTTCTTGACGATGCCGATCAGCAGAAAGAGCCCGAGGATCGATATTATATGAAGCGTCTTCCCCGTCACGAGAAGCGACAGGATCGCGAACGGAAACGCCAGCGGCAGCGAACAGAGGATCGTTACCGGGTGCACCCAGCTCTCGAACAGCGCCGCGAGGATGATGTACATGAAGATCACCGCGAGTATGAACGCCATAAGGAAGTTGGCCATCATCTCCTTCATGTACTTCGCGTACCCTACCGACTGGAAGCGGTATCCGGGCTCCATGCCGTCCTTCGTGGCCGACGCGAGGACGAACGCCTGCGCCTCACCGACCGGCAGGCCGTCGAGATTCGCGTTCACCTCCACGGAGCGCTCGCGCATGTAGCGGTCGATCTGCGAGGGCCCCATCGTCTCCTCGAAGTTCGCCACCTGGTCGAGGCGAACAGGGCTTCGGGGCGCATGTTCCTTCGTAGCGGGAACGGTCAGCTGCCTGACGTCTTCCGCGCGGTTCCTGTATTCGTCCTTAAGCCGTATGCGTACCTCGTAGAGTTCGTCGTCCACCTTGAACTTCGTTATGTCGGTCTCACCTGAGACGAGCAGCTGGAGCGTCCTCGCGACGTCGTAGGGGGTGACTCCGAGATCCGCGGCGCGCTGGCGGTCCAGGTTTACCCTCAGCTCCGGCTTCCCGAACACGAACGACGTGTCGACGTCGACGAAGCCTTTCTTGTCGCGCATCTGCGCGGTGATCCGGTCCGCGTATTCCTTGAGCTTTTCAAGGGAGGGGCCGGTGAGCCGCATCTGGAACATCGCCTCGCCTCCTCCCGGCCCGCCGACGGACTGAACCGAAGCCCTCAGCGAGGGATACTCGCCGAGCAGCGCACGCACATCGTCCATCACCTCGAACTGCGAGTAGTCGCGCTCCCCCTGATCCACCATCTTGACGAAGATGCTCCCCTCGTTCGCCTTGCGGTTGTCCCCCCCTCCGATGGTCGGGAGAATCTCCGTCACCCCGCGAACCGACCGCAGGCGCTCCTCAAGACCTCCGACGATCTCGTCCATCCTGTCTATCGAGGTCCCCTCGGGCGCCTTCAAGCTGATGTTGAACTCGCTGCGGTCGTCCTGCGGTATGAAATCCTTGCCGACGAAGATCACCGCCGGGACCGAAGAGAGCATTATGAGCACCGCTGCGGCCAGGGACAGCCTGCGGTGTGAGAGCACCCACTTGAGGCCGCGCGTGTAATGGCGGTCGAGGACCCGGTTGAGGAGCGTATCGCGCGACGACTTGCCCTCCTTCCCGTCGAGCTTCAAAAAACGGGAACAGAGCATCGGAGTCTGCACGAAGGCAACAACGAGCGAGATCCCGATGGCGAACGCCATCGTCAGACCGAAGCTGAACATGAATCGACCGACTATGCCCTGCATGAAGGCCAGCGGAACGAAAATAACCATTAGCGACAGCGTGGTGGACACCACCGCCATCGCTATCTCGTCGAGCCCCGTGGATGCAGCCTTTAAAACCCCTTCCTTTTTCTCTTCCAGATGCCGAAAGATGTTTTCGAAGACTATGATCGCGTCATCGATCACGATGCCGTTTGCCAGCGTGAGGGCCAGAAGCGTGAGGTTGTTCAGCGTGAACCCCATCAGCTTCATGATGGTGAACGTCGATATCAGCGAAACCGGTATGGATATCGCGCAGATTATCATGCCACGCATGTTCCGTATGAACACGAAGACGGTCAGGGCGACGAGCACCGCGCCCAGGACGAGGTCCTCC
>DAONII010000145.1:0-4418 GCA_035405085.1 bacterium
GCCAGGTGCCGGAAGCGGCAAAGAAAACGCCCCTATGAAAGGGGCGTTTTTCTTTCAAGAACGATTTTCACAACCGCGGTTAAATGATCACTGGATCTGGCGCGGCTGTCTGCCGGAGCCGAAGAACAGGCCCACGCTGGAGAAGAAATTTCCGATCCCGTCCAGCAGGCTCTCCTTTACGGCAACCCTGGCGGAGCTCTGCGCCTCGCAGCTGACATTGTCGGAATTGCATTCCGCGGAGACCTTTTTGCCGTGCTCGATTCGAGCCTCCCCCAACATGGAAGCCCTCGCGCAGATCGTCAAGTCATCGGTCGTCGTCACCGGCCTGTAATCCGCCTCGATGTCGTCAAAGGCCGCGTGTGCTACGTAGAAGGTCCTCGACACCTTGAAATCCTGGCATACCTCGAGCTGCGGGCGGCTCAGGTAATCCCCGATCCTGCTGAAGAGGCTGCGCACCTCCCTGATGCTCGGGTTGCCTTGCGTTTTACACGCGGTTCCTTCGTCATCCGCCTTTTTCGCGACCTTGCCTTCCACGACCTTCGAAAGCTTTTGTTTCGCTTCGTCCACCGAGGCGCCGCTCGCGCAAACGTACTCGAACGCGTCCTTGAGCGGTATGAAATCGCCGTCGAAGACTTGGGCGGCCTTTACGCTCTTCACGTTGTCCTGGTCGTAGGAAATACGGTTCGTAGTGCACTTGAGATACTGGCAGGCCTCGAACACCTTGTCGCTCATAGCGGTCTCCTTTTGTTGTTCAGACTATGGCCTTATCGTCCCGGGAGGGAAAAAGTTGCCTGAAATCGAATTCCCGCCGGAGTGCCGTTTTTTCGCCGTCTGCGGGCTATTTGTCAACCGTCGAGAGCCCCGCCCGATAACTCTTGAAAAAATACCGCAAAAAGTGGAGAAACTGACGGCGGGGGAGCCGAAACGGAGCTCAAAACGAATCACGCGGAAAGGCTCAAAAACATGAAAAAAAGCCAGGAATTCAGGTTCATGCAGCTCGCGGAAAGGCCGAAGAAGGAGAAGAAGCCAAGGCCGCCTCGCCGCGACTGGCCGGTGGACACCTCCATGCCGGGAGTCAGCGCGACAGACCGCAGGGCGGGGGGAGGATCCACAGCTGCGCGCAACCTTTCAAAGCGCTCGGAAAAGACTGCGGGCTACAAGCTAGAGGATTCGGCCACCGGAAAGCCGTCGAGAAAATCGACGCGCAAGGGCAAAAACCGAATAAAGACAACCCACACGCTCGAGATGGCAAAGGGTCCAAAAAAAAACCGCCGCTGAATAAATGTACTAAAAATTGGGGTCAGGCCTTTAAAGTGTTACAGTTCCGGGTGTCAGGATCTTCGAATTGTAACATTGTAAAGGCCTGACCCCGTCTTTTTTGAAATGTTCGTCTTTTTAACGATGCAGGCCGTCATCCGACGAAAAATTCCCAAACAAGCCCCCTTCATACACGAAATCGGCTCTTCTAAGGTCCGTTTCGTATAGACTTTCTGAAAATCCCGGCCTATCTACAATTTAAGGTGGCCGTGCCGAAGGGGGGTGAAATCTCTGCTTCAAGCGCCACCCGATTTTTTTGCCCGCTCAATCATTTGAACTGAATGACACAAAGGAGAACGAAAATGGAAGCCATGGAATCAAAGGACAGGATCATATACACGATCGTCGACGAAGCGCCGGCGTTGGCGACGTATTCGCTGCTGCCGATAATCAAGGCCTACGCCAAAACGGCCGGCATACCGGTCGAAACGCGGGACATCTCGCTCGCCGGGAGGATAATCGCCCAGTTTCCGGAGCGCCTGACCGAAGAGCAGAAGCTGTCCGACGACCTCGCGGAGCTCGGCTCGCTCGTGAAGAAACCGGAGGCGAACGTCATAAAGCTGCCCTGCATAAGCGCGTCGATCCCACAGCTCAAGGCCGCAATCGCGGAGCTCAAGGGCAAGGGCTACAACCTCCCAGATTATCCGGAAAACCCCAAGAACAGCGGGGAGAAGGAGATAAAGGCCAGGTACGACAGGGTTAAGGGCAGCGCCGTCAACCCGGTGCTCAGGGAGGGGAACTCGAGCCGCAGGGCCCCCCTCTCCGTCAAGAACTACGCCAAAAAGAACCCGCACTCGATGGGGGAGTGGAGCCGCGACTCCAAGTCGCACGTGGCATACATGAATGAAGGGGATTTCTTCTCGAACGAAAAATCAAAGACGATTGCGGCATCCGAGGCGGGGGACGCCAGGATAGAGTTCGTCGGAAAGGACGGAGGCGTAAGGGTCCTCAAGGAAAAGGTGAAGCTTCTAGACGGCGAGATAATAGACGCCACATTCATGAGCAGGCGCGCGCTGAGAAAATTCTACGAGGAACAGATGGAGGACGCAAGGAAGTCGGACGTCCTCTTCTCGCTTCACCTCAAGGCCACGATGATGAAGGTCTCCGATCCGGTCATCTTCGGCCACGCGATATCCGTGTTCTTCAAGGACGTGTTCGAGAAGCACGCGGACGCCCTATCCTCGCTCGGAGTGAACCCGGACAACGGCTTGGGCGATCTCTTCGCCAAGATCGACGCGCTGCCGAAGGAGAAGAAGGCCGAAATCGCGGCCGACATCCAGGCCGCCTACGGCAGAAGGCCGAAGCTCGCGATGGTGAATTCCAGCAAGGGGATCACGAACCTGCACGTGCCAAGCGACGTTATCGTAGACGCCTCGATGCCCGCCGCGATCAGGACATCCGGAAAGATGTGGGGCCCAGACGGCGAGCTGCACGACGCGAAGCTCGTCATACCGGACAAGAGCTACGCCGGCGTCTACGACGCGGTGGTGAACTTCTGCAAGGAGCACGGCGCCTTCGACCCGAGGACGATAGGCAGCGTCCCGAACATAGGGCTCATGGCACAGAAGGCCGAGGAGTACGGCTCGCACGACAAGACCTTCCTCATGGACGCCGATGGAACCGTGCGCATAGTATCGTCTTCGGGACAGACTCTTCTCGAGTGCGACGTCGAGGAGGAGGACATCTTCCGCATGTGCCAGGTCAAGGACCTCCCGATAAGGGACTGGGTGAAGCTAGCGGTCAGCCGCGCGAGGGACACGAACACCCCCGCCGTGTTCTGGCTCGACGAGAGGAGGCCGCACGAGGCCGAGCTCATAAAGAAGGTAAAAACATACCTGAAAGACCACGACACCGCCGGCCTCGATATCCGCATAATGCCTCCGGCCGAGGCCTGCCGCTTCACCTGCGAGCGCATGCGCGACGGGAAGGACACGATATCGGTCACCGGCAACGTGCTGCGCGATTACCTGACCGACCTCTTCCCTATAATAGAGCTCGGGACGAGCGCAAAGATGCTATCCATCGTTCCCCTCATGGACGGCGGAAAGCTCTTCGAGACCGGCGCCGGCGGCTCCGCACCTAAGCACGTTCAGCAGTTCCGCGAGGAAGGGCACCTCAGGTGGGATTCGCTCGGCGAGTTTCTGGCGCTGGTCGAATCGCTCGACTTCTACGGCAACAGAACCGGAAACGAGAGGGCCAGGATCCTAGCCGACACGCTCGACAGGGCTAACGGAAAGTACCTGGAGAACAACAGGTCGCCGGGGCGCAAGGTCAAGTCGATGGACAACCGCGGCAGCCATTTCTACCTGGCGATGTACTGGGCGGAGGAGCTCGCCGCGCAAACGAAGGACACCGCCATCAAGGCGCTTTTTTCGGCCCTTCACAGGAAGCTCAAGGAAAGCGAAGATCAGATAATGAAGGAGATCGACGCGGCGCAGGGGAAACCGGTCGACATAGGCGGCTACTACAGGCCGAACGACGAGTTGGCATACGCGGCGATGCGCCCGAGCAGGACGTTCAACGAGGCGATAGACATGCTCGTGAATTCCTAGCCAGCCTTCTTCGTTCCACCACAACCTCGGATCGACTCGCAAAAACCGACGCTCCCGGGCCCAAACCCCGGGAGCGTCAGTCATTCTCGTTCATTTACGCAAGCCTACTTCAACCAGTCGTTCAGCTTTCCGACGATATCGTCCGTCACCTTGTCCCAGCCGTCCTTGAGGTAGCCGTTTAGCTCATCTAGCTTAGCCTGCAACGCTTCCGCCTTTTCCCTTACCTCAGCGCGCGCATCCGCCTTCGCCTCGTAGAGCTTTGCCTCCATCTCCCTCTTTTTGGCTTCGATCCGATCCATCAGCTCCTTTTTTTTGTCCATGTGCACCCCCGTTTTATGAACTGCGCATCACTGCCATTTCAATTCGTGTTTGATTATCATCTCAAGCTCCGGAGCATCGTTCGCCTCATCGAACCCCTTGATCACAAAGGGCAGGATCTCCTTTATCCTCTTTTTCGCATCGTCGAGCGTGATCTTGTTCGCCATCGCCTCGGCAAGAATTTCACCGACCTTTATCCTATCGGCATCCTTCGTCTCCATATACCCTCCC
>DAONII010000146.1:0-4414 GCA_035405085.1 bacterium
TTCGCCTCTGCCGCCTCGAGGACATTTTCAGGCAGGCCCACCCGCGCGATCGGCTGTATGCGCAGGTTCTCGGCGAGCTCCTGGTATGAGAGAACCGACAGCTGCGGGAACTCGAGCTCCACGATCTTCCTGAAGTAACGGCGTATCTCGGCGGTGGTCAGTATGACCGGAGGCCTGGCGCCCGGCGGGAACGGGTGCGAGGCGATCTCCTTCCCCACCGCCTCTATTATCTCCTGCGTTATCTCCGGCTCGAGGGCCAGGTAGTTCCCCTTCTCGGTCCTGCGGATCGAATTCTTGACCATGTCCTCTATCTCGGGATCGAGCAGATAGACGGCGAGCGTGTTCTGACTCCCGGCGTATTTGTGCGTGATATAGCGCTTGAGCCCTGCGCGCACGTGCTCCGTAAGCGTGAGCGTATCCCGCTCTATCTCGCCCCACTGTGCGAGCGTCGAGAAGATGCTCTTCAAATCCCTTATCGCCACATCCTCCTGCACGAGGCGCTGGAATATCTCGGAGAGCTGCAGAAGCGTGATGACCTTGGGGATTAGCTCCTTTACGAGCGCCGGATGGCTCTTCTCAAGCTCGGCCAGCATCGTCTGTACCTCCTGCAGGCCCAGGAATTCATGGGAGTGCTTCCTGAGGACATAGGAGAGGTGAAGGATGAGGTATTCGGCGACATCCCACATCCTGAAGCCGGCCTGCGTGGCAACGTCCTTGTACTCCTCGGATATCCAGGTGACGACCGAACCGTCGATAGGGTGTATCGCCTCGGTGCCGG
The DNA here is from genome assembly GCA_035405085.1 of bacterium. GTDB lineage: Bacteria > UBA10199 > UBA10199 > 2-02-FULL-44-16 > JAAZCA01 > DAONII01. The sequence continues at coordinate 779 of DAONII010000146.1, forward strand.
TTATGTTGAACAGACCCAGCTGCTCGAGCGGCTCGCCGACTAGTATGTGCCCCTTCATCACGCGCCCCTGGGCTACCGGGACCTCGTTTATGTTTATTACGTAGGCCTCCGGCTCCATGTCCACAGTCTGGCCGCGCACCTGGATGCCCGGAAAATTCACCCCGAGCTCGTAATAGAGCCCGTGGCGCAGAAGGGGTATGAGTTCGTTTATGAATCGACCCCCGTCCTGGGAATCGTCGACAAACGGTATTATGGAGGAGCCGACCTCGAGCGATATCGGGCTGGGCATTATGAACGGCAGCACGTCGCCGTGTTTTCTCACCGCCTTCTTCACCGCCTCCTGCTTCGGCGTATCCATTATCTCCTGCACGACCTTCGCCTTGGACTTGATGATGAACAGCGCCAGCGCCCCGACAGCTGCGGCCATGAACACGAACGGGACCTTAGGAAGCCCCGGCACCATGGCCATCAGGCCGAGCATCACCGAGGCTATGATCAGCGCCTTCGGATACGAGGTGATCTGCGTGATGATGTCGCGCCCGAGGTTCGAACCTTCAGTCTCTGATGCGACGCGGGTGACGACGATGCCGGCGGAGACCGAGATTATGAGAGCCGGTATCTGCTGGACGAGGCCGTCGCCTATGGTCAAAAGCGAGTAGGTCTTAACCGCGTCCATTATGCTCATGCCGCGCATCGTAGAGCCTATGATGAGGCCGCCTATTATGTTGATCAGCGTGACTATCATGCCAGCTATCGCGTCGCCCTTTACGAACTTCATCGAGCCGTCCATTGCTCCGTAGAACTGGCTCTCGCGGTGCAGCGTCGAGCGGCGCTCCAGCGCCTGCTCCATGTTGATGATCCCGGCGCGCAGGTCTGCGTCTATGGACATCTGCTTGCCGGGCATGGCGTCCAGGGTGAATCTGGCGCCGACCTCCGACACGCGCTCAGCGCCCTTGGCGATCACGATGAAGTTGATCAGGGTGACTATCAAAAAGAGGATTCCGCCGACGACGTAGTTCCCCTGGACGACGAAGGTGCCGAAGGCCCTGACGACCTCTCCGGCGTCCCCCTGCGCTAGGATCAGCCTCGTCGTGGATATGTTGAGGGCCAGGCGATACAGGGTGGCCATCAGGAGTATTGTCGGAAAAGAGGCTATCCTGAGAGCGTCGTTTATGTAGAGCGCGACCAGGATGATGATCACCGCCAGCGTGATCTGGATGGTGAGAAGGATGTCGAGGAGCCAGGTCGGGAGCGGGATGACGATCATAGCCACGACGGCGATGATGAGCACCGCCAGCGCTATGTCGCTGTACTTCGAGATTATCTCGTTGATGTTCCCTATGGCGAAGCCCCGACCGCTCGGCCCGCCTGCAGGTTCCTGCGAGGCCATCTTGGCACCCCTTTCAGGAAAGCCCTGTCATATTAACAGGATGCGACAAAAGAGCCAAGTGGCAATCTCACGCACCATGACACCTCTTGTACTTTTTGCCGGAACCGCACGGGCAGGGGTCGTTCCTGCCCACCTTAGGGGCGTCGCGCTTCACAGTCTCCTGGCGACGGCCGGAATCCCCTCGGGACTCCTCGGGCGCGGAGGCCGCAAAAGCGGAGACCTGGTCGCGGCTCATGCTCACGGGTGCGCGCGCCTGCTGGGCGCTCTGGGCCTGGCGCGCCCTCGAAACGCTGTCCTCCGACGACACCTGCACCCTGAAGAGCTTCTCCACGGAGTCGGTCACGAACTGGTTCATCATGTTTCTGAACAGGAGGAACCCCTCCTTCTTGTACTCCAGGAGCGGATCCTTCTGGCCGTAACCGCGAAGGCCTATGCCCTCCCTAAGGTGATCCATGGAGAGCAGGTGGTCCTTCCATATCTGGTCGAGGGTCTGGAGAAGGATTATCGTCTCGATCCTGCGCATCAGATCGGGCCCGTTTTTATCCTCGCGCTCGTCGTAGTAGGCGACCACCCGCTCGTAGACATGGGCGCCGACGCCCTCCTGCGACCTCTTCTCGAGGGATATCTCGTCGAACGAGAACGGCATGTTGAAACGGGCCCGGACCGCCTCCTCGAACTGCTTCGGGTCATACTCGGATTCTATCTTCTCGGGAACGTTAGCCTCGACGATCTCGGTCACTATCTGATCGATCATGTCCAGGACCATGTCCTTGTTGCTCTCGTTCGTAAGAATCTCCCTGCGGCGTCCGTAGACTGTGCTCCTCTGCTGGTTCATCACGTCGTCGAAGTCGAGGAGGCTCTTGCGGATCTGGAAGTTGTGGCCCTCGACCTTGCGCTGCGCGTTGGCTATCGCGCGGGTCAGCCAGGGATGCTCTATCTCCTCGTGCTCCTGCATCCCCATCCTCTCCATCAGGGAACCTATGCGCTCGCCGCCGAATACCCGCAGGAGCTCGTCCTCGAGCGAGAGGTAGAAGCGCGATGAGCCCGGGTCGCCCTGGCGGCCGGAGCGGCCCCGCAGCTGGTTGTCGATGCGGCGGGCCTCGTGACGCTCGGTGCCCAGTATGTGAAGCCCGCCCGCCTCCAAAACCGCCCTCTTCTCGTCTGCGCAGGAAGATTTGAACTCCTCGGTGAATTTTGCGATCTCCTCCTGAGAGGCGTCGGGGCCGGCCTTCTCCTTCGCCAGGAAGAGCGGGTTGCCGCCTAGCAGGATGTCGGTTCCGCGGCCCGCCATATTGGTGGATATCGTGACCGCACCCTTGCGCCCGGCCTGCGCCACGATCTCGGCCTCCTTCTCGTGGTGCTTCGCGTTCAAAACGTGGTGGGGTATTCCTTGACGCCCGAGCATCTTGGAGAGCTGCTCGGACTTCTCTATCGAGATCGTTCCGACCAGGACCGGCTGGCCGCGACCGTGCAGCTCCTTCACCTCCTCTACGACCGCGTTGAACTTCGCCTCCTCCGTCTTGTAGATGAGGTCGGCCATGTCCTCCCTGATCATCGGGAGGTTGGGCGGTATCACGAGAACGTCTAGGTTGTATATCTTGGCGAACTCGGCCGCCTCGGTATCCGCCGTGCCGGTCATTCCGGCGAGCTTGTTGTACATCCTGAAGAAATTCTGGAACGTGACCGTAGCCAGAGTCTGGTTCTCGTTCTCTATGCGGACGCCCTCCTTCGCCTCCACCGCCTGGTGCAGGCCGTCGGACCAGCGCCTCCCCGGCATCAGCCTTCCGGTGAACTCGTCTACGATCACCACCTCGCCGTCCTTCACGATGTAGTCGACGTCGCGCTCGAAAAGCGCGTGCGCTCGAAGCGCCTGGTTCACGTGGTGCAGGATATTTATGTTCACCGGATCGTAGAGGTTATTCACATTGAGCCTGCGCTCCACCTCGGCGACACCATCCTCGGTGAGGGAGGCGGACTTGGACTTCTCGTCTATCGTGTAATGGCTCTCCTTCTTCAGATAGGGGATGATGCCGTTTATTATGTAGTAGAGTTCGGTGGACTGCTCCGCCTGGCCCGAGATGATCAGCGGTGTCCGCGCCTCGTCGATGAGTATCGAATCGACTTCGTCGACTATCGCAAAATTGAGCGGCCTCTGCGTGAACTGGGTGGCGTCGAACTTCATGTTGTCGCGCACGTAGTCGAATCCGACCTCGTTGTTCGTGCCGTAGGTCACGTCGCCGCCATAC
>DAONII010000147.1:0-4398 GCA_035405085.1 bacterium
GAGCATCGCGGAGAGCTGCTGCATCGGCCCGCCCTGCACGAACTGCGCGATCGTCGCCGGAAACATGAGTATCGAAGAAGCGAATATAGGCGGAATGACGCCCGCGGTATTGACCTTCATCGGAAGGTGCGAGGACTGGCCGCCGTACATCTTGTTTCCGACAACCCTCTTCGCGTACTGAACGGGCAGCCGGCGCTGAGCGCGCTCCATGAATATGATGACGCCGATTATAAGGCCTATGAAGGCGACCAGCAGCACGAACCCGAAGAAACCGCCGAACTGCTCCTTCGTGGCCCACGCATCGCGGAAGCCTACCGGTATCCTGGTGACTATGCCGGCGAATATGATGAGGGATATCCCGTTGCCTATGCCCCGTTCGGTGATCTGTTCGCCCAGCCACATGAGGAATGAGGTGCCGGCGGCGAGCGTCACCATGGTGGTCACGTAAAACTGCCATACCGGGACTCCGGGGAGCACCGCGCCCTGCTGCTCCAGACCGAAGCTGATGCCCAGGCCCTGTATGAGCGAGAGGACCACCGTTCCGTATCTCGTATACTGGGTTATCTTCTTGCGGCCCGACTCCCCTTCCTTCGAAAGCCTCTCTATGGAAGGAACCGCGACCGTCAGAAGCTGAAATATAATGGAGGCGCTGATGTAGGGCATGATGCCGAGCGCAAAAACGGAAAACTGCGCAAGCGCGCCGCCGGAAAAGAGGTTGAAGATTTCAAAGACCGTTCCCTGCGAGATGATGCGTGTTATGGCGTCGGCGGATACGCCCGGCGTCGGCACGAAGACGCCTACGCGATAGATGCCGAGCATCATTATCGTGAAGAGGATTCGCTTCCTCAGCTCGGGTATCTTGGCAATGTTGACAAGGCCTTCAGACACCTAGCACCTCGATCTTTCCGCCTGCGGCCTCGATCTTCTTCTTCGCGGATTCCGAGAACGACGTGGCCTTCACGGTGAGCGCCGAGGCTATATCGCCCCTGCCGAGAACCTTGAGGCCAGACTTCGGCTTGCTCACGACCCCGCGCTCGACGAGCATCTTCAGATCCACCTCGGTGCCAGCCGGTATTCCGGCGAGCTGGTCGAGGTTGACGACCGCGAACTCCCTGCGGAAGATATTCGTAAAGCCGCGTTTCGGCAGCCGCCTCTGGAGGGGCATCTGTCCGCCTTCAAACCCGACCTTGTGATATCCGCCAGCACGCGCCTTCTGCCCTTTGTGCCCGCGTCCGGAAGTTCCGCCGTGGCCGGAGCAATCACCGCGCCCGACGCGCTTTATACGCTTCTTCGGACGGCCGGCAGGCAACCCGATCTCGTTGAGCTTCATCTTTTCTCTCCTTGATGGGCACCTCACGCCTGCGGCGCGGAGAGCCCTTCCTCGACTATAGTTACCAGGTGCGGAACCCTGTTCACCATTCCCCGGGTACAGGGGGTATCCTCTATCACGCGCTCCTGATAGAGGCGCGACAGACCGAGTCCCTTAACCGTCTGCCTGTGTTTCGGCAACCTGCCCGCCGCGCTATGGACGAGCTTCACCTTCATGAACTTCTGCATTGACGGACCTCATTCTCATTTTGTTTTCGACCGAGACGAGCTGGGAAAGCCCCTGCATCGTCGCCCTGATTACGTTGTTCGGATTGTTGGTCCCGAGACATTTGGTCAGGATGTTGTTGATGCCGGCCGCCTCGACGACGGCGCGAACGGGACCTCCGGCGATCACGCCCGTTCCAAGCGAGGCGGGTTTCATCACGACCTTGCCCGCGCCGAAGCGTCCGAACACCTCGTGCGGGATCGTCCCGCCGACGACGGGCACCTTGAGCATCTCCCGCTTCGCGTGCTCCGTGGCCTTGCGGATGGCCTGGGGAACCTCCTTCGCCTTGCCCAGGCCGCAGCCTACCTTGCCGTTGCCGTCGCCGACGACCACGAGCGCAGAAAAGCTGAAGCGCTTGCCGCCCTTGACGACCTTCGCTACGCGGCTGATGTGCACGACGCGCTCGATATACTCCGACTTCTGGTTGTTGAAACGCTGCATATCAGAACACCAGACCTTTCTGCCTCGCGGCTTCAGCAAGCACCTTCACGCGGCCGTGGTAAAGGCTGCCGTTTCGGTCAAAGACGACTTTCTCTATGCCCTTCGCCTTGGCGCGTTCCGCCACAAGCGAACCGACTGCCTTCGCCGCCTCGCAGTTCCCGTTTTTCTTCCCGCGGAAGTCCTTCTCACAGGTAGAAGCCGCCACGAGCGTGTTGCCGGTGGTGTCGTCTATTATCTGGACGCCTATGTTCTTGAGGCTCCGAAAGACACTCATGCGCGGCCTCTCGGCGGTGCCTTCGATCTTCCTGCGGATGCGCCGCTTGCGGCGCTCGCGCCCCGTCATATTCATAGCCATGGTCTATCCTCCTGAGCCCGCGCCTGCGGCAGCCTTGCCGACCTTGCGCCTTACACGTTCATCTGAAAATCTCACGCCCTTGCCCTTGTACGGCTCGGGCGGGCGAAAACGGCGGATCCTGGCGGCGGTCTCACCCACCAGCTTTTTGTCGATGCCCGTCACGACTATCCGGGTCTGCTTGTCGACCGTGACCGTTATCCCCTCCGGCACCGGAAAGTCCACGGGATGGGAGAAACCAAGGGCCAGGTTCAGGACCTTGCCCTTCAGCTCGGCCTTGTAACCCACGCCGACCACGTCGAGCATCTTCGTATAGCCGTCGGTGACGCCCACCACCATGTTCTGAACAAGCGCCCTGACAAGGCCCTGCTGGGTGCGCCCCAGCCTGCTCTCCTCGCGGCGGGTTACGACGACCGCCCCTTCCGAGACCTCGGTGTTTATCGCGCGGTAGAGCTCATCGCCGACAGGGAGCTTGAGCTCCCCCTTAGGCCCGCGCACGGAGAGAACCCCGGCGTCTATCTTGGCGGCGACGCCCTTGGGGAGAACCACCGGCCTCTTTCCTATTCTGGACATATTCGACTCCTCAAATCCGTGAACGGCGATATGCGATCGGCGAGCTCATAAAAACAAAGCCCGCGCAGAACTTCAAATCACCATATTGTGCACAGCACCTCTCCTCCGACGCCCTGCCTCTTTGCGTCCATGTCCTTCATCACGCCCTTCGACGTGGACAGGATCGCCACGCCCATACCCTGGCGGACGGGGCGTATCTCGTTGGCCGTCACATAGACGCGGCGCCCGAGCTTGCTGACCTTCTGCATGGAGATGATGACCGGCTTTCGGTTCTCCATGTATTTGAGCTCGACCAAGAGAGTCTTGCGCACCCCCTCGCCAGCGACGTCGACGCTGCTTACGAACCCCTCCCCATGAAGGATTCGGGCGACGGCCTCGCGCAAGAGCGAATGAGGCATCGCCACGCTGTCGAGCTTCGCGTTCGACGCGTTTCGGATGCGCACCAACAAATCTGCAATCGGATCGTTTACTGGCATTGTACCCTCCAGACAGCCTCTCTTTTGTGCCCCGCCCCCGCCCGCACGCGTCGGGTTCGAGCGGCGCATATTCGAAACGTCACCAGCTCGACTTGACCACACCCGGCAGCTCGCCCTTGAGAGCCATGCCGCGGAAACAGAGGCGGCACATGTCGAAGCGGCGCATGTAAGCGCGCGGCCTCCCGCAGATCGGGCAGCGGTTGTAACGGCGCACGCCGAACTTCTGGCTTCGCCGGGCCTTCACCATTATGGATGTCTTTGCCATATCCCTCGTGATCCGTGAATCGTGAACCGTGAACCGTTAAAGACTCGATTTACGATTGACGACTTACGCTTCACGCCGTTCTAAAAGGCATTCCGAGCAGTCCCAACAGGGCCCTGCCCTCTTCGTCGCTCTTGGCGCTCGTGCAAAACGTGACGTTCATCCCGTTGACCTTCGAAACCTTGTCGAAGTTGATCTCGGGGAATATTATCTGCTCAGTGAGGCCCATGGTGTAATTCCCACGTCCGTCGAACGACTTGGGGGAGACGCCCTTGAAGTCGCGAGCGCGGGGCAGAGCTATGTTGACGAAGCGGTTGAGGAACTCGAACATCATCCTCTTCCTGAGCGTCACCCTCGCGCCGACCGACTGCCCCTGACGGAGCTTGAAGTTGGCGATGGACTTCTTCGCCCTCGTGATTACCGGACGCTGTCCGGAGATGGCCGCCATCTCCTCCACCGCCGTCTCAAGGACCTTTATGTCCTGCAGCGCCTCCTTCATCGAGGTGTTGATCACGATCTTCTCGAGGCGCGGAACCTGCATCCGGCTCGTATAGCCGAACTGCTTCATGAGAGCCGGAACACACTCCTCGTGATATCTCTTTTCGACGACAGACGGAACCTTGGGCTTCAGCTCCTTGCGCGGCTTCGGAGGCTTCTCCGAAGCCGCGCAAGGAGCTGAAGCCCAAGGTTCCGTCTGTCG
>DAONII010000148.1:0-4377 GCA_035405085.1 bacterium
GCCAGGCCTACAACGACGCCGTGATGCGATACAACAACGCGCGCGAGACCTTTCCGGGGAACCTCATCGCCGGGTCGTTCGGCTTCACGCCGGCGGAGCTCTACCAGATAGAGAACGTGGAGCACAGGGAGCCGGTGAAGGTGCAATTCTAACCGGCTCCTCGGCAGGTGTCGGATGGCCGGATGCGAAACGGACATGCTCTTCGCTACGCTCGCCGCCTCAAGCGCCGGCGGCTCGCTGCGCTCGTGCGATGCGTTATCAACGGCTACGGAAGGCATCGCACTCGGACGCCGCTCAGAGCATATCCGTTTCGCACCCGGCGACATACATCGATGCGCTCGTCGTGCCGGGTGCACGCTTCGTGCCGTGTTTTTCCCGGCATCGTAGTCAGGTGCCTTGCGCCCGGCAATGCGGTGCCGCGCCGCCGGGAGAGGTTTTTTATACAAGGGCACCATGCGGGCGGAGACCGCCGGAGTGTCGACTGATTTTTGGAGACACGAGGCGGTGTCCGACACAGCACGGTGCCATGAAAAACTGAAACCGCCAGAGCGCAGCGCAACAGGTGGCAGGGGCAAAGGCAATGCGCGATTTTTTTGAAAGGCAGGCGAGGGCCAGGCGCAACACGGCGCTGCTCGTCCTCTATTTTTTCCTCTGCGTCCTTCTCACGGTAATCGCGGTCAATTTCGCGGTTATGCTCGTGGTGGCCGTACAGTCCGAAGGCGCAATCGGCGATTTCGGAGCGCACATATTCCTGGCCGTAACCGGCACAACCCTCGCAGTAATCGCAGCCGGCACGCTCTACAAGATCCGCAAGCTCTCGCAGGGCGGATCCTACGTCGCAAGGCTGCTGGGCGGCAGGATGGTCGAACCCGGGAAGGCCGACGACAGCGAGCGCGTGCTCTTAAACGTCGTCGAGGAGATGGCGATCGCCTCAGGGATATCGGTGCCGCCGGTCTTCGTCCTCGACCGGCAGCGGGGTATAAACGCGTTCGCGGCCGGGCTTACCCCGGGGAGCGCGGTAGTTGCGGTCACGCGCGGCTGCCTTGATAAACTCACGCGCGACGAACTGCAGGGTGTGGTGGCGCACGAGTTCAGCCACATCTTCTCCGGCGATATGCTCCTTAACCTCAGACTGATGGGCGTTTTGCACGGCCTGCTCGTCATATCCATCATCGGCCGAACACTTATGCGAACGAAGGGGAAGAAGAACCCGCTTCCCCTCCTCGGCCTCGCCCTGTTCGTGATCGGCCTCATCGGCGTCTTCTTCGGCCGACTGATAAAGGCCGCGGTTTCGCGTCAGCGCGAGTTTCTGGCGGATGCGGCGGCGGTGCAGTTCACGAGAAACCCCGACGGCATCGGCGGGGCGCTGAAGAAGATAGGCGCATTTGCCGGTGGCTCGCGCGTAGACCACGTGCTGGCCGAGGAGATCTCTCACCTCTACATAGCAAACGGTCTTCGCGCCCCGTGGTTCGGGATGCTGGCCACCCACCCGCCGCTCGCGAAGAGGATAAAGGCTATCGATCCCTCCTTTGACGGGCAGTTGCGCGCGGCGCCGCCCACGCCGCGCGACGCGGCGGCCGCACGAGTGGCGCCGGCGACCGCCGAGGTCCTGTGGGGCAAAGGGGCGCCGGCGCAGGCCGCGCGCGGCAAGATCCCCTTAGCCATCGGCGCCGTCCTCGCGACCATCGGCGTGCCCGCGCCCGAGCACCTGCTCTACGCGGCCGGCCTGATCGCCTCCGTGCCGAAGGACGTCATGGCCGCTACGCGAGATCCGGTCGGTGCCCGTGCGCTCGTCTTCGCGCTCATAATGCGAGGGCACCCGGAGGCGGACGAGAGGCAGTTCGCCTCTCTCTCGACGCTCGCCGACGAGGCGATCGTAAAAAAGACACGCGAGCTTTTGCCTGCCGTGCGCGAGCTTGGTCCCAGGTTTGCGCTACCGCTCGTGGATCTCTGTGTCCCGGCGCTCTCTAGGCTGTCTCCAAAGTTCTACGAGTGGTTTTGCGCGGCGGTGGGCGAGCTCATCGCCGCCGACGGAAGGATGGATCTCTTCGAGTTCATGCTTCAGCAGGTGCTCATCCGTGACCTCGCCGTGCGCATGGGGAAGGGAAATGCCCCCGGGGTTCGCTACAATTCGGTCGGCCAGGTCGCCCATGAGTGCGCAGCTCTCCTTTCGCTTATCGCGCGCTCGGGGGGTCATAGCGACTCAGAGGCCGCTGCCGCATTCAAGGCCGGCTGTGCGAAGCTCGGCTCCGATGTCGGTTGCCTGGGTCTAGCAAGGGAAGCGCCCCCGCTCTCCGAGGCGGCAAAGGCGATGGCAAAGCTCTCCGAGACGACGCCGAAGATAAAGAGACTGGTCGTTGAGGCAGCGGCCGCGGCGACCGGCGCGGATAAAGCCGTTTCAATCGAGGAGGCGGAGCTTTTGCGCGCTGTTTCCGCGGGGTTAGACGTCCCCATCCCTCCCGTTTTTGCATCCTCCACATAACGCGCAACATTTCGGGCCAGGGTGCGATACATAGGCCGGGAACCGTGTTTACGAGGAGGCTCCATATGCGGTCTGGTGCAGGCGAAAAGTGCCTTACGATACTTCACTTCAACGACTTTCACGGCAAACTCGAGGCCGACGAGAAGGCCAAGGGTCTTAAAGGCGGGGCTGCGCGCCTGGCCACCGTCCTTAAGAAGGCTGAAGAGGAGAGCGAAAAGCGCGGGTGCGACACCTACGTGCTCTTCGGAGGAGACGTCTACTCAGGCTCGCTAATATCGTCGGAGTTCAAGGGAAAGGCGGAGCGCCGTTTTCTGAACCAGGCGGGCGTCGACGCGATGGTCCTTGGAAACCACGACTTCGACTACGGCATGAAAGGTGTGAAGGCGCTCGTCAAGGAGAGCTCCTTCCCCGTGATATCCGCAAACGTCTATCTGAACAGCGGCCCGAGCCTGCTTCTTCCGACGGCGGTTTTGGGTCCCGAAGGCGCGTCTGCCATAGTCCTCATGGGGCTTACGACCGCCGAGACTCCGCTCATCACGTCGGCGAAAAACGTGGAGGGGCTCATCTTCAAGGACCCGATCGACGAGGCAAAAAGACACGGGGACGACGTAAAGTGGAAGGCGCCCGTGAAGATAGCCCTCACGCATCTGGGCGTTGCGGCGGATGTGAAGCTTGCGCAGGAGGTGAAAATCTTCGACGCGGTTATAGGGGGGCACGACCACGTCTTCAGCAGGGATTACTGCCGCATGGTCGATGAGACGCCGGTATGCCAGACGCCGGCATACGGAAAGTACGTCGGCGAGATGAGGTTCGTCATCGGTCCCTCGGGCGCCAGGTTTGAGGGCTCGCGCCTCATACCGGTGAACGCCTCGGTCCCCGAAGATCCTGTGGTTGCAGCGATGGTCAAGGAATACGCCGACGAGATAAGGAAGAAGTTCGAGAAGGTCGTAGGAGAGGCGTCGGCGGATATTCTGCGCAGGCGCGAGGACAAACAGCACCCGATGGGCTTTCTCGTAGCCGACGCGTTTCGGGAGGCCGGAGGTGCGGACGTAGGCGTCATAATAAACGGAGGTGTGCGGGCGAACATCAAAAAGGGCAAGGTTCGCATACGCGATGCTGCCGCGGTGCTCCCGTTCGAGAGCCGGGTGGTGGTTTCCACGCTCACGGGAACCAAGCTCTTTCAGCTGGTCGCGCATGGGGTGAAGCGCGGCGGGGCGGCGTTTCCGCAGGTCTCCGGGCTCACCTTCGATGTCGCGGGCGGGCTGCCGTTGAACGTCAAGGTGAAGGGGAAGCCGATCGACCTGAACGCGAAGTACACCGTTGCCACCGACGACTTCATGGCTGACGGAGGCGAGGGGTACTCGGTTCTCAAGGATGCCGAGAGGCGTGAAACCGATAAGCTGACCCGCGATGCGCTCGTCGATTATATAGCGAAGCGCAAGGTCGTATCCCCGCCGCAAGTCGACTGAATTCATTTAAATCCCGCGATGCAGCCGCCCTTGCAACGCAACGTGCGTTGAAGTAAGGGACAATCCTCAGTTGGAATGTTCGAATGTTCGAAACAATATCGAATGTCCAAATATTCAAATGAACAAAACAAAAATGCTGACCGCTGCTTCGAAAATTATAACATTTGAACATTCGATATTGTTTCGAGAATTCGAATATTAGTGCTTCGAACATTTGAAACGGAGGATTCATGGGCAAACTGTCTATCGTCTTCGTTGCAGCGGCATCACTCGCGGTTTTTGCCGCCACGGTTTCGGCGCGCACCCCTGCCGAGATGGAGGCCGAGGCACAGAGGCTAGGGCAGCGGGCCGCGGGAACGACGGATCTAAACGCGCTGATGCAGATGGCCGGCGAGGCGCAGGAGCTCCTTCAGGAGGCTGCCGGAG
>DAONII010000149.1:0-4261 GCA_035405085.1 bacterium
CCCCGAAAGCGTAACGCGCTCCGGCGCTATGTTGAGATCGGAGGCCTCCATCTTGAGCTCCTCGCGGGGGGGGACCCTCGCGGATATCTCCCTGAGGAGATCGATCGGGGAAGTCCCGAGGACCGCCTTGAGCTGGTTCATACGGTCGCCGACCTCCGCCTCCTTGGACTTGATGAGCCCGACCGCCGCCTTGGGGGTGGAGATCGCGCGCGTCGGAGTCCCTGGTATCGCCTGCCTGACGAGGGCGGCCACATCGGTGCGCATCTTCTCCAGCTGGCGTTTGACCGAATAGTACTTGGCGCTGAAGTTTATGAGCGCCAGCAATACTATCAATCCCGCTACGATCCCGGCCTTGCGGACGCTCCCGCCGAACTGCTCTACGTCGCCCTTGAAAGCGAACTCCCCGGAACGAAGGTTGATGTCCGGGCCGCCGCCGGCGGTGGCGCGCAGGGCAAGCGACAGTGCCTGAGGTATGACGTGCCTGTGGGCATCTGCGCGATCGAGCCGGGTGAAGTGGAAATCGCTGCAGTTCAGATACGTGACGTTGAGTTTGAGCGCGTCGGAAATGTAGCGGTCGAATCCGGGGAGCCTGGAGGTGCCTCCGGAGAGGTAGATGCCCTCCACCGGAACGTCCTCGGTCTCGTGGAAGGTGAACAGCGTCTGCCTCAGATGAAGCAGAAATTCATCCATGACCCCCTTTATCGCGGCGGTAACCTCCCTGGTTATGCTGTCCGGGGACTCCTCCTCGCCGGCGAGGGGCAGATGCCCCATCTCTATCTTCATCCTCTCCGCCTCGTCGAAGGGGACGGAGAGACGGGACGCTATCGCCTCAGTGAAAGCCTTGCCGGCCAGCGACACAGCCCGCATATAGCCCAGGCGGCGGCCGCGGCAGATCGTCACCGTGCACTTCTCGTGACCGGCGTCGAGTATCGCGTAGGCACCCTCGGGAGGCACCATGCCCAGATTGACAAGGCCCGCCTGGTCGACCCCTTCCACACAGACGAAACGCGGATCGACTCCGACGGTGCCCAGCATCGTAAGCTCACGCACCATGTCCTTTTTCTGGACGTAGACGACCATCACCCGCGAAGCGTCCTTGGTGTTCCAAACCACTACGTAGTCGACTACTATGTCCTCCACCGGAAACGGAATGTAGCTCTCGATCTCGAACTGCACCGTCTGGTCTATCTTCTTCGAGTTGCCGAACGGGAAGGTCAAAAGGCGCGAGGTCACCCTCTGTGCCGGGAAACCCACCGAGGCCGAGTCCCAGGAGACGTTGTGATCGTCGATGAGGCCCTGTATGGCGATGGCCGTCGACTCCTCCGGGGAGAGAAGCTCGTTGTATTGGATCCGGCGCTCGTAGAACTCGGTGAAGACGAAGGACTTGAAGCTCCGCTCTATCAGGGCGAGCTTCACCGAGTGGCTGCCTATGTCGATGCCTATTATCTTATGAGGCATAGATGCCGCTTTCAAATGCCCTGCGCGCGCCGGCCTTCAGGGCCGCCGCCGAAAGGACGTCATAAGATACCATGCTGCAATGAGTTTTCAAATCCCGTTTTAAACCTACCCGGCCCGAGAAGAGCAAAGGCGGGCAAACCTGGTCCAATCAATACACCCTCCAGTACAGAAGCTTCCACCTCTTCGGATCGGACTCCTTGACGTCCACGACCGCCCTTATCCGAACCGTGGTATCGTCCACCTGCCCGGCCAGATTGAGGCCGTAGAAGCGCCTGTCGGTCGATACGTAGGATCCAAAAGCCGTGGTCGCCGCGGTCGGCTGGGTTCCCCCGGGGGAGAGGGCTCCAATAGCCCCGTTTATAGCGTTGTTCAGCTCCGTGATGAGCTGATTCCCGGTCGCGCCGGAAGAACAGGCATCGAGGACCGCCTGCAGAAGCCTCCCCATCTCCTCCGGATCCTCGAGCCTCAAAGGGGGAAGCCCCGGATTGTCGTCCACATACCTGCGTATGAGGCCTTCCACGACCTCCTGTGAGGCCGTGCATACGTTTATCTTACCGTCTCCGTATATTGTGAACTGATCCATGAGCGGCGCGAACCAGTCGTCGGTGACCCCGTTTATCAGATAAGCCTCCAGAAGAGTGATCAGCTTGCCGTTGCGCGGCACGTAGGACAGCTCCGCGCGGTCATAGGCGGCGAGCTCCACCCCGCCGCCCCCGCCGCCCATCGGATTGATCTCGGTGTTCGTATCTATCCAGTCGGCTATGTTCGTGACCACGTCCGAGACCCTGACATCGGCCGCTTTGAAGAGATCCTCGTACTGAGGCCTCGAAAGAAAACGGAACAGAAACTGTTTGTACTGTTCGAGCGGGCTGACACCTCCGGCGGGTGCCTGCGTGGAGAGGCCGGCAAAGGCGTTCAGATTTATCTTCGTGCTCTCGTCGGAGCACTCACCGTCGAAATCCCCCTCGAACGAGAGGAACTCCTCGGCGGTTTTCTCCTCTCCGAATGAGGTGCGCTTGCGCATCTCCTCGAGCTCTGAGCTCTCCTCGGCCTCGGGAGCGCCGGCCTCGCCCGCCTCCCCCTCCTCTCCGCCGAACCCCGGCAGGCCGCCGCCGGTGAATACCGCCCGGATGAGCCCGGTAGACATGGGGAACTGCTGACACAACGGCAGCTGGGCGTTCTCTCCGAGGAACTGGCCGAGGTTCTGCTGCTGGACCACCTGCCTGAACGTCTTGTCGAACTTGAGCTCCAAAAGCATGAAGCTGTAAGCCGACTTGGCGAGATAATACGCACGAAGCCGGTCCAGGTCGTTTCTCGCGAGGTGGTGACTCACGTTCGTGTTATAGGCGAACTCGACGCCCATCGTCGTGAGGAGAACGATGGCCGACAGCACGAGCATCAGCGCGACACCCCTCTGATTTTTCAGCGGCCCAGTCATTGGTAGTCTATCGAACCTCCTGAAAGAGGTATCGTAACCGCGGTGCTCATCGGTATCGTGCGCTCTTCGTCATCCGGATCTGCGAACGATATGGATACCCTGACGGCCGTGGGAAGCCTGTTCTGCCACTCCTGCTGCTCGGTATTCCAGTTCTTTACCCACTCCGCCTTCTTTACCTCATAGTACTCGATGTTGAAGGACTTTATGCCCTCCACCAGGACTATCGGATCGGCCTCTACCTCAGTCGTGGAGCCGAACCACGGGTCCATGCGCCTTACGAGGTCCATCCTTCCGGGGTCGTCTTCGCCCGGCA
Source organism: bacterium (assembly GCA_035405085.1). Classification (GTDB taxonomy): domain Bacteria; phylum UBA10199; class UBA10199; order 2-02-FULL-44-16; family JAAZCA01; genus DAONII01. The sequence goes on from DAONII010000149.1 coordinate 3,210, forward strand.
CGACCTCGTAGGAGACCCTGCACTGGTCGGATTCCTTCGCGTTCTTGAAGAGCCTCTGGTGCGACAGGGAAGTAAACGCAACGCTGTCCGCCTCGCCTTCGTCGCTGCCGATGAAGAAAGTCTTGAAGGGCTCGGCGCTCTGTGCCCGAGCCGCAACACCCGCCATCTGAAAACCGGTCGTCCCGGTCGAGGTCTTTGCAAGAAAAGCCATCACCATGTCGTCGGAGAATTTCCTGAGAGCGGTGCCGCCGGCGTGAAAGACCATGTCGCGGTTTTCGACGCGATCCTTCGCCCTCAGGCTCTGGGACGTGGACGACCATATGAGCGTCATGATCACCGCCATCAAGGCGATCGCCACCATGACCTCTATAAGCGTAAAGCCGCCTCTCCTGACCCTGGCCACCCGACCTCCCTACATCTTCACTATGTGGGTTACGACCTCTATGGATTGATCCTCCCCCATCTCCTTCCAGATCACATTGAGCTTAAGCTCCCTGACCGTGTTGCCTATCTCCTTGGTGAGCTGCTGGGCCACCATGTCCTGCACGCCGCCCTCCTCGCCGACCACCGGAGCGGGGAGCTCGACGCGGCGGATCTCCATCTCCCAGCGGTAGTCCTCGAAGGGCTCCTCGAACTCACCGCTCTCGCTTTTGTCCTCGGGGAACTCGCCCTTTTCCACACCCCGCGCGATTTCGATTTCTATTTCGGCCATCTTCTCGCGCGCCAGCATGGTCCCGATGGTCAGGGCCTCGGCCCTGCCGCTGCGGATCATGGAGTTCCCCGAGAATGAAACGAGGACTGTCATGGATATCGCCAGGATGGATACGGCGACCATTATCTCGATCAGCGTGAAGCCCGCCGTTTCCAAAAGCACTTTTGCTGGACGCGGCATCGCAGTCATCTCCTCCCCAGCGAGCGATACTCGGGCTCTATGCTGACCCTGCCGCTTATCGGGTTCGTGGCCAGCGAGTAGTTGACCTCGTCCTCCTCGTCGCGCAGGTTGATTATCGCCCTCTCCACGTAGCCGTTCGGAAAGAAGTATATGAACTCCT
>DAONII010000150.1:0-4261 GCA_035405085.1 bacterium
CCGGCAGGCAGGGATCCCGTCGCCTAAGGGATTCTTCGTTTCACTAAGAATGACACAATTCAGGCCTCTGCTCCCGCGTCCCGAATCTCAGCTCTCCCCTGTCACGACGATGAAGTTGAACTGCCTCTCATCCTCAATCCTGTCGCGCCGCCACGATACGAAACGCCTGTCGCAACAGGTGCAGCACGGCAACACCTCCACGCTCGACTCCTCGAGCCCGGCCCTCAAAAGAAGCGAGGCGTTCGCAACGCCGAGGTCGACGCGGCGCCCCTCCCCCCTCCATCCTCCGTCGAGACCGAGCTTGTCGAGCGAATCCACGACCTCGCTCCCCACCTCGTAACAGCCACCGCAGATTCGCGGCCCTATAGCGGCCACGAGATCCTTCGGACGCGTCCCGAAGGTTTCGGTTATCGCCCTCACCGCCGCGCCGGCTACGTCACGAACGGTGCCGCGCCATCCCGCGTGAATGGCGGCCACCGCCTTGCCGCTTCTATCCGCCATGAGTATCGGAACGCAATCGGCACTACGCACGAAGCACACCATCCCCGGCCTGTCGCTTATGAAGGCATCCCCCTCGAGGACCGGGCCCTTGCGCGGACGCATCAGCATGTGCACCCTGTCTCCGTGCACCTGGTCTGTCTTCACGATGAAGCGATCGGCGACACCGAGCGCGTCCAGATAAGATGCCGCATCCGGTCCGCGCACCCCGAAGCCGTGCACCACCCCCGGCAGATCTGCGAGCAGAGATGATGTGATCAAGTCCCCGGCTTTTGTTGATATGATCGAGATCATCCTTCGCCACCCTCCTCCTTCACCGCCTCGCCCAGATCCAAAAGGAGGGACGAGATATCCTCGGGCAGGGGAGAGACGAATTCCATCCTCTCGCCGGTGCGCGGATGGTCTATCGCGAGCTTCCACGAATGCAGCGCGGGTCGCGCGAAGCCCTCCACTAGATCCTTCACCTTTCCCGGCGAAAGCCTTTTGGCCCGCTTTATCCCCCCATAAGTTGAATCGCCAACAAGCGGGTGCCCCGCCTCGGAGAAGTGAACCCGTATCTGGTGCATCCTCCCGGTCTTGAGTTCTATCTCGAGCCAGGAGAAATCCTTCCCCACCCTCTCGGCGACGCGCCACCGCGTGAGCGAGCTTCTGCCCTTCCCGGTCCTGGACGACATCCGCTTGCGGTCGAACTTCGACCTGCCTATCGGTTTGTCGAATTCTCCGCCCTCGGCCTTCATGGATCCGAAGACCAGCGCAAGATAGCTCTTCGAAACCGTGCGCGCCTTGAACTGGGCAGCGAGCGAGGAGTGCGCGGCGTCGTTTTTAGCCGCAACTATGCAGCCGCTCGTACCCTTGTCCAGCCTGTGGACGATCCCGGCCCTGAGCTCTCCCCCTATGCCGGAGAGGTCCTTGCAATGCGCCATCAGCGCGTTTACGAGCGTGCCCCCGGGGTGACCCGCAGCCGGGTGCACGACCATGCCGGCGGGCTTGGCGACGACCACGATGTCGCGGTCCTCGTAGAGTATCTCCAGGGGTATTCCCTCGGGAACGGCTGCCGCCACGCGCGGCGGAGGGATTTTCACGACCACCCGATCGCCGGCCGAAACCTGCCGCGAGGCCTTAGCACAGCGCCCGCCGACGGAGGCGAAGCCCTCGTCGATCAGCGCCTTCGCCCTCGAGCGCGAAAGGCCCTCGACGGACGCGGAGATAAAAGCGTCGAGGCGCATCCCCGCGTGCACCGCGCCGGCAACGATCCGATGAACCCTTGATTCTGTCATGATTTGCCCTGCGGACCACCGATAACCGATCACGAGTCACAGGTCACCGGTCACCGGTCACTATTTTTCGAGCTCGACGTTCCAGTAGCTGAAGTCGACCATGTTGAAGAACGGCTTCCACTCCTCGTATCGTATAGGCGCCGCGATGAGGTCGACGAACGGGGTGGTGCGCGGCTTCGCCGGCGCCTTGAGGAGCTTCATCCCGGCCTCGGCCGGGAGCCTGCCCCCCTTCTTCCGGTTGCACTCGTGGCAGCTCGTCACCACGTTCTCCCAAGTGGTCTGCCCGCCGCGCACCCTGGGCACGACGTGGTCTATGTTGAGCTTCGAACGCGGCAGGCGCCTGCTGCAGTACTGGCAGGTGTGGTTGTCGCGCATCATTATGTTGAGCCGCGAGAAGCGGATCGTCCTCTTCGGAAAGCGGTCGTAGGTAGAGAGCAAAACGACGCGCGGAACGCGGACGAGGCGACCGACGAGCCCCACCGAATCCTCTCGCACGGCGGCGGATAGCTCCGACCAGGAGCGGAAGTCGAAGGTGCGGTGCTCTCCGTCGACCGCACGGGCCACGCCCGCGACGAGCATGCAGAACGCCCGCCTCACCGTCACGATGTTGACCGGCATGTAGAAGCGGTTCAGAACAAGAACCGGTGTGGATAGCATGTTGGTCATCCGCCTTTTTCGAGGGCCCCTGCGAGATCACGAATCGAGGAGACCCCGTTCTCCCTGCAGTATAGCTCAATGCCTTCGATTATTTCAACAGCCGCGCCCGGGCGCACGAAATTCGCGGTCCCCACCTGCACGGCGACAGCTCCGGCGAGGATGAACTCTATTGCATCCGTCGCGTCCATGATCCCGCCGATGCCGATCACCGGAATATCGACCGCGCGCGAGGCCTCGTAGACCATCCTGAGGGCGATCGGCTTTATCGCCGGCCCGGAGAGCCCGCCCGTCACGTTAGCGAGAATTGGGCGGCGGGATTTTGCATCTATGGCCATCGCCGGGATGGAGTTTATAAGCGAGAGGGCATCGGCGCCGGCCTGCTCCAGGGCCACAGCCATCGCGGGGATATCCGAGCACTGCGGCGAGAGCTTCACGATCAGCGTGCGGCCGAACTCCTTCCGGACAGCCCTCGTAACCGCGGCGGCGAGCGCCGGATCGGTCCCGAACTGCACCCCGCCCGACTTCACGTTCGGGCAGGAGATGTTTATCTCGACCGCGTGGACTCCCGCACACGGCTCGAGCATGCGGGCGACCTGCGCGTACTCCTCCTCTGAGCGGCCAAGTATATTCGCAACTACGGTGGCGCCGGCCTCAGCGAGGAATGGAACCTTCTCCCTTACGAATGTCTCGGCGCCTACGTTCGCGAGGCCTATCGCATTGAGCATCCCGGAGGCGGTCTCCGCGACGCGCGGCATCGGGTTTCCATGCCGCACCTCCAGCGAGATCCCCTTCGTGACCACCGCACCGAGCTTCGCGATGTCGTATATGGAACCGTGGAACTCCTCACCGTAGCCGAAGGTCCCCGATGCGACCATCACCGGGTTCTTGAGCTTCAGCCCGCCTATCTCGACCGACAGCATTTTAGAGTCAGAAGTCATCTAATCAGTCCATGAGTCCATCAGCCCAGAAAAGCAGTACATCAGTCCATGAGTCCATCGGAAAATCCATGGGATTAAACGTATGGACTGAATTCTATGGCGGCGGCGTCGAAGACCGGGCCATCGCTGCACGTGCGAACGAATCCGCCGTCTCTGCCCCTGCAAACACAGCCCTGACAGACGCCGATCCCGCAGGCCATGTACTCTTCCATGGAGACCTGTGTGGGAATGTTGCGCGCGATGCCTATTCGGGCCGTGGCAGCGAGCATACCGTGCGGCCCGCACGCGAAGATCGCCGGGCCTTCGATCGATTTGATCTCATTCTCAAGGAGATCGGTGACGAGCCCCTTGAAACCGGCGCTCCCATCCTCGGTTGAGAGAAAGAGCTGCGCGCCCGATGCCTTGAGCTCGTCGAGATAGAGCAGCTCTCCTGCACGCTTTCCCCCGTAGAAGACTTTGACCTTAATGCCCTTTCGCCTAAGGCTCACAGCGAGACCGAAGAGCGGAGCTATGCCGTAGCCTCCGGCGACGAGCAGGGCGCTTTCGACTTCGGGCAACACGCGAAAGCCCTTCCCCAATGGCCCCAAAACGCGAAGCGGCGTGCAAACCGGGGCTTTCGACAATGCAGAAGTTCCCCTTCCCACGATCTTGTAGCAGACCTCGGCCTCCCCGCCTTCGAGAGCGGCTACGCCGAATGGCCTGCGCAGGAAGACATCGCCGCCGGGTATCTCGACCATCACGAACTGGCCGGGATCGAACGATTTCCAGTCGACCGGGAAGCGCAGGCGGCGGGTGTCATCTGTAATAGGCTCGTTCAAAGCGATGTGGGTCAGGAGATCTTTCATAGTCAAGAGTTCCAAGGTGCGGGCTCGAAGGTCAAAGGAACATCTA
>DAONII010000151.1:0-4242 GCA_035405085.1 bacterium
GATCGCAGCGGTGTCGGGCCCGAGCGCTTTTGCGAGAGCCGCTCTGTCGACCAGGCCGTTTGACGCCTCGATCTCGGTCATGTGCCGACCGCCGTCCAGGACCGTGGCGAGGGTTTCCCGGTACTCGGGATGCATGTTCGTGAAGACGATCACCTCGCTGCGGTTTCTGCCGATCCGCCGGGCCATCAGCGCGGCGTCGGCCAGCGCGGTTGCGCCGCTGTAGTGCGATGCGTTGGATACGTCCATCTCGAAGAGTCGGCATATCTGCGACTGGTACTCGAAGATCGCCTGCAGCGTTCCCTGGCTGATCTCCGGCTGGTAGGGGGTATACGGAGTCACGAATTCGGAACGGGAGGCGAGTTCCGATACGGCTGCGGGCACGTAGTGCCTGTAGGCGCCCGCTCCGAGAAACGACGCGGAGCACGACATGGTGCGGTTTTTCATCGCGACGCCGGTCATGTGCGACCATAGCTCGGGTTCGCCCATCCCCTCCGGGATCTTAAGCTCAGGATCGCAGCGCATCTCCTCCGGTATGGATGCAAACAGGGCCTCCGTGTCGGCTGCGCCGACACTCTTGAGCATCGTCTTTATCTCTTCGTTCGTGTGCGGAAGATATCGCATCCCTTCCTCCGTGCTGGAGCCGACAAAAAGGCCGACATGTTCATTTAAACCATGCCGGCCTTTACCGCTCCGCATTCAGTTTCTAAAGCCGGGCGCCTACTTCGATTCCTCTGCTACGAAGGCCTCGTAGGCCTTGTGGTCCATCAGATCTTCGGTTTCGGATTTGTCGCTCATCTCTATCCTGACCATCCATCCATCGCCGAAGGGATCCTCGTTAACCGTCTCGGGGTTGTCGGCGAGCACGCTGTTCGCCTCCAGGACCTTGCCGGTCACCGGTGAATAGCAGTCGGATACCGCCTTCACCGATTCCAGGACTCCGAATGTCTCGTCCTTGGTTACCTCCTCGCCCTCGGGCGGGAGCTCTGCATAGACGATGTCGCCGAGCTGCCCGGCGGCGTACTCGGTCACGCCGATCGTGGCCACGTCGCCCTCGATTTTGACCCACTCGTGCTCCTTCGTGTACATGAGATCGTCGGGTATGTTCATGGTGCCTCCGCGCTAACCATCCGTTATTTCTTGTAAAAAGGTGTCTCGACAACAACTGCTTCCCTTGCCTGTCCCCGGATGTCAATTGAAATCTTGTTTCCAATCCTCTCCTCGCCGCTCGGGACGTATCCGATGCCTATCGCGACGCCGAGCGACGGCGACATCGTCCCGCTGGTCACTATGCCGGCCTCCTTGCCGTCGATAACGATCGGGTAACCCTGTCGCGGTATGCCGCGTTCGGTCATCCTGAAGCCGGCGAGACGGCGCTTAAGCCCTGCATCCTTGATCTTCTGTATCGCGGTTTTACCTACGAATTCGTCGGGTGTGCCGAGCTTCACGACCCAGCCCAGGCCGGCTTCGAGCGGGTTCGTCTCCTCGGTTATCTCGTGACCGTAGAGGCTGTACTTCATCTCGAGGCGCAGGGTGTCGCGCGAGCCGAGGCCCGCCGCGAGAATTCCGTGGGGCCTTCCCGTCTCCATCAGCGCCTGCCAGATAGCGGGGGCGTCATCCGGTGAGGTGAAGAGCTCGAAGCCGTCCTCGCCGGTGTAGCCGGTGCGGGCGATTATGATATCGCCCTTGCCCGCGACCGTGCCCCTCCTGTGATAGTAGGTGCCGATCGAGGAAAGATCGACGTCGGTGAGGCTGGCCAGGATTTCGGCGGCCCTTGGTCCCTGGAATGCTATCAGGGCGAAGTCGCCGCTTAAGTCGGAGACCTTTGCGCCCGGGCGTTCATGCTCTTTCACCCAGGCGAAGTCCTTCGCGGCGTTCGATGCGTTGACGACTATGATGTAGCGCTCAGCCGAGAAGCGGTAGACGATGATGTCGTCGATCACGGTGCCGCGTTCGTTGCAGAATATGGAGTACTGAGCGCGGCCGTCGGTCATCTTCGTCACGTCGTTCGTGGTGAGAGACTGAACGAGCGCGCCGGCTTCGGGGCCGGCGATCTCTATCTGCCCCATGTGAGAAACGTCGAAGAGCCCGGCCGATTTTCGCACCGCCAGGTGCTCCTCCATGACGCCGGTGTACTGAACCGGCATCTCCCAACCGGCAAAATCGACGATCTTTGCGCCAAGCCTCGCGTGTTCCTCGTAAAGCGGAGTTCTCTGTGCCATATCCGGCCCCCCTTATGACCGCGCGCCCGACTTCGCGGCTTCCACCGTATTTTTGAGCAGCATCGCTATCGTCATGGGCCCCACGCCGCCGGGCACCGGCGTTATGGCGCCGGCCCTGCCCATCGCGGATTCGAAGTCGACGTCGCCGCAGAGCTTTCCGTCCTCGGTCCGGTTTATGCCGACGTCTATGACCACGGCCCCCGGCTTTATCCATTCGCCGCGGATCATCCTCGCGCGGCCGACGGCCGCGACCAGGACATCCGCGCGGGAGACCTCGGCGGCGAGATCAGCGGTGCGCGAGTGGCACACGGTCACCGTCGCGTGGCGCTCCAGCAGCATTATAGCCGCCGGCTTGCCGACGATGTTCGATCGCCCCACGACCACCGCTTGCTTCCCGCGAAGCTGGATGCCGGTCGAGTCGATCAGGTCCATGCAGCCCATCGGCGTGCATGCCTTGAGGCACGGCTCGCCGGTCACGAGGCGCCCGACGTTTATCGGGTGGAAGCCGTCCACGTCCTTGCACGGGAGCACCGCCTCGAGGATCCGCCTCTCGGCTATGCCCTGGGGGAGGGGGAGCTGAACCAGTATGCCGTGGACCTTGGGGTCCGAATTCAGCTTTTCGACGATGTCCAGAATTTCCCGCTCGGAGGCGGTCTCCGGAAGGTCGTGGCTGAAGCTGGCTATTCCGGCCTTGCCGCACGCGAGCTTCTTGTTCCTGACGTAGACCTGAGAGGCCGGGTCCGACCCGACGAGCACGACCGCAAGCCCGGGATGGATTCCGTTTTTCTTAAGGGATTCGACCTCTCGGGCTATGCCTTCCCTGACCTCGAGCGCGCGCTTCTTTCCGTCTATTATGCTTGTCATATATGACGACGCCTCCTCCGGGGAGGCTTGGGGTATGCCTGTGGCAGGAAAAAGTCAATCCTTGCGAGGGTATTGCAAAATGCTAAGCGGTGACCCTGTTGCGCCCGCTCTCCTTGGACCTGTAGAGGCAGGCGTCCGCGTGCGATATCATCTTCTCCGCGGATTCGAAGCCGTCGCCGTCGAGGGTGGCTATTCCAAGGCTTATGGTGGATGGGATGTCGTGCTTCTCGAACTTGAACGGCTTCGCGGCGACCAAGCTTCTGATCCTCTCCGCCATCAGCAGCGCTCCTTCCCTCTTGATCCCTCGCAGCATGACGACGAACTCCTCCCCTCCGTAGCGGGCGAGTATGTCCTCGTCGCGTATGCCTCCCTTGATTCGGTCGGCGACCCCGGACAGCACGTAGTCCCCGGCCATGTGCCCGTACGTGTCGTTCGTCTTCTTGAAGAAGTCGATGTCTATCATCAAAAGGGATAGCGGCGAGCCGGTCCTCTTCGCGTAGGAGAACTCCTCCTGCAGCCGTTTGAGGAGGGCGTGTTTGTTCAGGACGCCGGTTATGGCGTCGTAGTTAGCCATCTGGTGCATCTCCTCCTGAAACATCCTGTCCGCCTCGTCGCCGATCGCGAAGCGGAAGAGGGTGTCGGAGGACAGGTGGACCTTGTCGTTGCTCTCGAGAGCTCTGCTCTTGACCCTTTCGCCGTTGACGAACGTGCCGTTCGTCGAGCCCATGTCCTCCAGGATGATATCCCCGCCGCGCTGTGAAAGGCGCATGTGGTGGCGGGATATCTTGCTGTCGGGTATGCTTATGTCCACGTCGTCGGCGCGGCCGATCATCGTCGATTCGTTTTCGAGCAGATACATCTTCCCCATCAGCGGGCCCGAGATGAAGAGGATGAAGGCCTTCTCGTCTCGGGGCATCTCCACCTTTTCGATAGCGGTGACGACCGTCTTTTCGAAAACCTCCTCGTCTCCGCCTTCGGTCGGGGAAGGGGGGGTTGATCTGGCGGGGCTCTTTCTTTTGGCATCCGCCTTCTTGGATCTCGCTTTTTCCTTCATCGGGGTCTCTCCATTGGGGCGGGCTGTTCCAGAATTCCTCTCTCGGGCGCCTTCCCGGCCTCACCCGGCGCGGCCCTCTCGGGGGCCGCCGCCTTCTGCGGCGGA
>DAONII010000152.1:0-2648 GCA_035405085.1 bacterium
CTATTATCGAGGCGCGTATCTCGGTGATCCGTCTCTCGGGCGTGGGGTCGTGAAACTCCTCGATCTCCACGGCGGCCGAGTAGGGAATTTCCTGCTGCATCTGCAGAAAGACCTGCTCCCTGATGAGCTCGGCTGCGAGAAAGCGCACGGTGTGTTCCGTGTAGATGTCGTCCGGGAAGAGCGGCGGCCCCTCCGGCAGCCTCTCCCTGATTGCGTCGACGAGCGTCAGTACGCCCTGTTTCTTGAGAGCAGATATTATTACGAGCTCCTTCGCTCCCCATTCGTCTCTGTATTTCGACGCGAGCTCGTCGAAGCGCTCGCGTCCTATACGATCGCACTTGTTGAGGACGACGATCGTCTTTTCGGCGCCGATGCGGTCGAAGAGGTTGCGCTCGATGGAGTCATCGGCGCAGCCCGCCTCCACCATAAGGCAGACGACGTCGGCGTCGCCGATGACCGAGTCGACGATCTCGTTCATCATCCGGTTGAGCGTCTTTCCGGAGCGGTGGTAGCCGGGAGTGTCGAGAAAGATTGTTTGCGAGTTTTCAGAGTTTAAAATGCCGGTTATCCTGTGCCGCGTGGTCTGTGGCTTTGGCGTGACTATGGCCACCCGCTCCCCGAGCAAGGCGTTGAGAAGCGTCGATTTTCCGACGTTGGGCCTGCCCACGATCGCCGCGTATCCGCATCTTGATGTCATCTTTCCCTTCTCCGTGTTCACAGCAGTTGTACCCCGGCCTTTTTGCAGGCCCTCTTCATCTTGTCGGGCCAGAGGCCGGGGTGCACCTCGCCGATGTGCGCCTTGCGCAGGTAGAACATGCAAAGCCTCGACTGCCCTATCCCTCCGCCGATCGTCTGCGGGAGGCGCTTGCGCAATAGCCGCCTGTGGTAGGGCAACTTCGATTTCTCCGTTTCTCCGCGGATCTTGAGCTGCTCCGTCAGCGCCTTCGTATCTACGCGGATGCCCATAGAGGAGAGCTCCATGGCGTGCTCTATCTGCGGGTACCAAACGAGGAGATCGCCGTTCAATCCCCTGCGCCCGCCGTCGGTATGCGTCGACCAGTCGTCGTAATCGGCCGCCCGCCCGTCATGGGGAATTCCGTCTTTGAGTTCTGCGCCTATCCCTATGAGGAATACCGCCCCGCGCGCCCTGCATATCGCGTCCTCGCGCTCCTGCGGGGAAAGCTCCGGATAGCTCTCCTCGAGGTCCTCGGCGTGGATGAAGCTCACCTTCGCCGGAAGCACGGGTCGCCCGAGCTGCGGATGTCTTTTGCATACCGCCCTCTCGGTGTCGCGCACGACCCGGTAGATCGCCTTAACCGCCTCCTTGAGGTGGCCGAGGTGTCTCTCCCCGGGCTTCATGACCCTCTCCCAGTCCCACTGGTCGACGTATACGGAGTGCAGCTGGTCGAGCTTCTCGTCGGGGCGGATCGCGTTCATGTCCGCATATAGGCCCTCGCCGGGCAAAAAGCCGTAGTCGGCCAGCGCCATGCGCTTCCACTTCGCAAGTGACTGTACGATCTCGGCTTCCTCGCCGGTCTCCTTAATGAGGAAGCGCACGGGGCGCTCGATGCCGGTAAGCTCGTCGTTTATCCCGCTCTTCGCCTGGACCGCGATCGGCGCGGAGACGCGCCTCAACCCCAGCGAGGAGGCGAGGCTGTCCTGGAAGCGGTCCTTTATGAACTTGATCGCGGCTTCCGTATCACGAACCGACAGCGCGGAGCGGTAGCCGGGAGGAAGCGCCATCGGTCTTCCGGGACGCGTCATTTCGAGTAATTTTCCGAGACGAACTCCCAGTTCACGTTGTTCCACCAAGCCTCGACGTATTTAGCGCGCGCGTTTCGGTGGTCTATGTAGTATGCGTGCTCCCAGACGTCGCAGGTGAGAAGCGGAATCTTCTTTTCCGTGAGCGGCGTGGCTGCGTTTGACGTGGAGATGACCGAGAGCGCACCCGAGGAATCCTTGACGAGCCATGCCCACCCGCTGCCGAACTGGCCGATTGCCGCCTTCGCGAACGCCTCACGGAATTTTTCGACGGAGCCGAACGACTCAGAGATCGCCCGGGCCAGATCCCCGGACGGCTCTCCCCCGCCCCCCTTTTTCATGCAGCTCCAGTAGAAGGTGTGGTTCCACACCTGTGCTGCGTTGTTGAAGACTGCGGTTCGCTTGTCGGCCGCGACTCGCTCCACGCCAACCGTGATGAGCTCCTCAAGGGGCATATCCTCGAGGCCGCTTCCTTCAAGCAGGCCGTTGAGGTTCGTCACGTAGGTCTGGTGGTGCTTTCCGTAGTGGTAATCGACGGTCTCGGCCGAGATTGCGGGTGCGAGCGCGTCCTTTGCATAGGGAAGCTCCGGAAGTGCGTGTGCCATAGTCTCCTCCTCGTTTGTGGTTTATCCGCTCGGGGTATCTCTACTTGCCGCGGCGCGTCCCTGTCAACGGCTGAGTTGCCCCCTCAAAGCCGTTCGTGCGCAGGAGGCGCGCATCGGAAGAGGCTATGAGGACCGCCTTTGCCGCGGAGCGCTCCTTGTCCTTTATCTCGAGCATCAGATCGAAGTCCGCAGGTTCGGTTGACTTGAGAAACTCCCTGAAGTCGGCAGGGTCTATGCTCTCGGCGTGCGAGCCCGGGCGCGCACCGCTCTTCTGCGAGCTGT